>DOOY01000015.1 GCA_003514765.1 Nitrosomonas sp.
TGACTTAACTTCCAAAATCTGGAACCGGTTGGGTATTTAAAGATATTTTTTGAGAAATTCCTAAGTTTGATCGCTTTCGAATTGATATGATCTTTTTTCAGATTAAGCAAGCAGGTATATAATGCTGAAAATATTTAAAGTCATCAAAAATATATAAGGTGTTTTTCAAAATGGATGAAAAAAAGAATGATCCTGAAATAAAAACTGAAAAAGTATCTATTCCAGATATATCGCCAGTTGATGCATGTGTCGACCATGGGCGCAACATTTTGGCTACACAGCTAGGTTTTGTGAAAGAAAAAAACTTCGATTTTGCGCCTGAGTTCAGGGATATGACGACACAGCTATATTTGTTTGGTGTCATGTGGAAGTATGCCGAAGATTTGGATAATGTTGAAAATGCCCGAGAAACGGCTTTTGCAGCCATGGAAACAATGCTTGTTCGAGATAATACGAAGCCTAAGGATGCCACCAAACGGGTTGAATTTTTGAAAAAAATGTCCAAAATGGAAGATGGAAGCAATGCGTTGGCTGTCGCCATCGGTTATGATTCCCAGCCTGATGATCATAGTCTGGTGGAAGTTTTTGAGCATTATACCGATGATATTCAGGTTTCCGGCGCTTTCTGGCGGCTTTATGACCGTAGCAGAAAAACAATGTTGTATGGCGGGCTTTTTGTCGCTTTTGTGGTTATCTGGTTTGTGACGCTGTTCATGCCGGGCAATAGTACGCTGGCCATACTTGCTGCGGGGCTGATATCGGCTGCATTATTTGTCATTCCAGTGTTCTTGGTTGCACTGTTGATTTATCATCTGAAACTCAAGAAGGCCAAACAATCCATTTGAACTGCAAAATAATCGGCTGCTGGCAAGAATGAGTGCACAGATCATCGATGGGAAACTGCTTGCACATAATGTGCGGGCGGAATGGAAACTTCGCGCATCCAGACTGACAGAGCAGGGGAACAGGCCGGGACTTGCCGTCATCATGGTCGGTGATAATCCGGCTTCAGAGATTTATGTACGTAACAAAGTCAAAGCGTGTAGTGAGATTGGCATACATTCCGAGGTGCACCATTTTTCAAGCAGCACGCAACAGGATGAAGTGCTGGATTGTATTAGAATTCTCAATCAAAATAAGCATGTCCACGGTATTCTGGTACAACTGCCGTTACCGGCACATTTCGAAAATAATAAAGTCATAGCTTCGATTGCGATAGAGAAAGATGTTGATGGCTTCCATTTATATAATGTGGGCGCATTGGTTGCCGGGAATGCCAATTTTGCGCCATGCACGCCTTATGGTGTGATGATTATGTTGGAAAAGTATCAAATTGCAATTGAGGGTCAGCATGCTGTTGTTGTCGGGCGCAGTAATATTGTGGGTAAGCCGATGGCGATGATGTTACTGGAGCGGAGTGCAACGGTTACAATATGTACATCAAAAACACAGAATTTGATGCAGTTTACCCGCGCAGCCGATATTCTGGTAGTTGCGACCGGCAAACCTCAAATGGTTACAGCAGAAATGGTTAAGCCGGGTGCTACGGTCATTGATGTTGGCATCAACCGGTTACCAAACGGTAAGCTTTGTGGTGATGTTGAGTTTTCTTCGGTGAAAGAAGTTGCGGGTTATGTCACACCGGTTCCTGGCGGCGTGGGTCCCATGACAATTACCATGTTATTGTGCAATACCATACAGGCTGCTGAACGTATATAAATAATTTACATAAACAAATATACGGCGCTGTATGTATACAAATCTGTTTAATATAATGGGACTCGAACATAATGGAATCACAACCTGATATAGACCCGCAAGAGACACAGGAATGGCTGGATGCACTGGAGTCTGTATTAGTCAATGAAGGGCCTGAACGTGCCCATTTTTTATTGGAAAAGCTGGTTGAAAAAGCCCGCCGTTCGGGCACTTATCTGCCTTATAGTGCAAATACCGCCTATATTAATACCATTCCGACCGGCAAAGAAGAACGTTCTCCCGGTGATAACGCCATAGAACACCGCATTCGCTCGTATGTACGTTGGAATGCCATGGCAATGGTATTGAGAGCCAATAGAGCAACCAATGTAGGTGGACATATTGCGAGTTTTGCATCAGCCGCCACACTTTATGATATTGGTTACAATCATTTCTGGCATTCACCCAGTGAGAATCACGGTGGTGATCTGGTTTATGTGCAGGGCCATTCATCTCCTGGTATTTATGCGTATGCTTTTCTTGCCGGAGAATTGACTGAAGAACAATTAAACAATTTTCGTCAGGAAGCAGGTGGTAATGGCCTGTCTTCCTATCCGCACCCCTGGCTTATGCCTTCATTCTGGCAATTTCCAACTGTATCCATGGGCCTTGGCCCTATAATGGCCCTTTATCAGGCACGTTTTATGAAATACCTGGGAAGCCGCGGCCTGGTAAATACTGAAGGTCGCAAAATCTGGGCATTTATGGGTGATGGAGAAATGGATGAACCTGAATCTCTGGGCGCCATTACCCTTGCATCACGCGAGAAACTTGACAACCTGATTTTTGTAGTCAATTGCAATCTGCAACGGCTTGATGGGCCGGTCAGGGGTAACGGCAAAGTTATTCAAGAATTGGAAGCAGCGTTCCGCGGAGCGGGTTGGAATGTAATAAAAGTGATCTGGGGTTCATATTGGGATCCTTTGCTGGCGAAGGACACCAAAGGATTGTTGCAAAAACGCATGATGGAGTGCGTTGATGGTGAGTATCAGAATTTCAAATCCCGCGATGGCGCATACGTACGCAAGCATTTTTTTGGTAAATATCCGGAATTGCTGGAAATGGTTGCCAATATGTCAGACGATGATATCTGGCGTTTGAACCGGGGTGGCCATGACCCGTACAAGGTATATGCCGCCTATGCCGAGGCGGTGAAGCATAAGGGACAACCAACGGTCATTCTGGCCAAGACGATTAAGGGTTATGGCATGGGTGAGGCCGGTGAAGCGCAGAATATTACGCATCAGCAGAAAAAAATGGGAACCACCTCACTGAAGGCGTTTCGTAATCGGTTTGGCTTGGATATACCTGACGACAAGATTGATGATATTCCCTACCTGACCTTTGACAAGGATGCATCTGAATATGTCTATATGCAAGAGCGCCGTGAGGCGTTGGGTGGGTTCTATCATCGCCGCAGACGACAGGCTGATTCGTTGCAAATACCACCATTGACAGCCTTTGAATCCATGTTGAAGGCAAGCGGTGAAGGCCGTGAATCTTCAACAACGATGGCCTATGTACGTATCCTGGGTACGCTGGTTAAGGATAAGCAGATTGGTAAACATGTTGTGCCGATTGTTGCCGACGAGTCACGCACTTTTGGTATGGAAGGCATGTTCCGTCAGTTGGGTATTTGGTCATCCGTTGGGCAGCTTTATACACCACAGGACGCAGATCAGTTGATGTATTACAAAGAAGACAAACATGGCCAGATTTTGCAGGAAGGCATAAATGAAGCGGGTGCCTTGTCATCATGGATAGCCGCAGCAACGGCATACAGTACACATGGTATACAAATGATTCCTTTCTTTATTTTTTATTCCATGTTTGGTTTTCAACGTGTGGGAGACCTGATTTGGGCGGCAGGAGACATGCGGTGCCGTGGTTTTCTGATGGGAGGAACTGCAGGGCGCACTACACTCAATGGCGAAGGATTGCAGCATGAAGATGGTCATAGTCATGTTGTTGCTTCCACTGTACCGAATTGCATTTCTTATGATCCGACCTTCGCCTACGAGCTGGCCGTAATCATTCAAGATGGCTTGCGTCGTATGTATCAGGACCAGCAAGATGTTTTTTATTACATTACTGTCATGAATGAAAATTATCCGCATCCGGAAATGCCCAAGGGTATTGAACAGCATATTTTGAAAGGCATGTACCTTTACAATGAAGCCGGTAAGCGCAGTAAAGGCCCTCGCGTACAATTGCTGGGATCAGGCACAATCCTGCATGAAGTGATAGCGGCTGCCGAAATTCTGAAAAAAGACTATGGCGTGAATGCAGATGTGTGGAGCGTTACAAGTTTTACTGAATTAAGACGCGAGGCCTTGCGTGTGAGCAGATGGAATATGTTGCACCCTGAAAAAAAGGCAAAGACATCGCATGTTGAAGATTGTTTGCAAAAACGTAATGGTCCTGTGATTGCCGCAACCGACTATATGAAAATTTATGCCGATCAGATCCGTGAATTTGTTCCGGGTTGTTATCGCGTACTGGGCACAGATGGCTTTGGACGTTCTGATACCCGTAATAAACTGCGCCAATTCTTTGAAATTGACCGTTACTATATAACCGTTGCCGCGCTCAAGGCTTTGGCGGATGAAGAGAAGATACCCAAAGATAAGGTAACACAGGCAATTAAGCAATTTGATATTGATCCGGAAAAACCCGATCCGGTTACACTATAATCATTCGGCATTTGAATTGAATAATCAAGTTTAAGAGAGATATAACGACTTTGGGTACATTAAAATTGCTTTTCCGTGTTTTTATCATTTAAGGAATGCATGTGGGAGAACTTAAAACAGTATTCATTCCGGATATTGGAGACTTTGAGGATGTGCCTGTTATCGAAGTGTTTATTAGAGCCGGAAGTCAGGTTAATGCGGAAGATCCTTTAATTGCACTGGAATCTGACAAAGCGACGATTGATATACCGGCACCCTTTTCGGGCGTAGTCAAAGAACTCAAAGTCAAATCCGGAGATAAAGTTTCAGAAGGCACAGCCATAGCAATTATGGAAGTGACGGAATCGGCGGCAGAAGAATCTAAAGATGTTGAAGCTTCGAACAAGCCGGATAATAGTGAGGAAGTAATAGACAAGGAGTCCGAGAAGCAAGTTCAGTCTCAGTCGCAATCGGCCATGAATACCATAGCAGCTGAGCCCGTAGCAGAAGCAGAGCAAAAACAGATTCCACAAACCGACCCGCCAATTATTGCGGTATCCGATGAAACCGTTTCTTCCAAAGCGCATGCAGGTCCGTCAGTACGCCGTTTTGCCCGTGAATTGGGTGTTAACCTTGATTTGATTACAGGGAGCGGCCCTAAGCAGCGTATTCTGAAAGAAGATGTTCAAGCGTTTGTAAAAGCCAAATTGTCACAAGTGCAAATGGACAGCAAAAATACTGGAATGGGTGCAGTACTTGATTTGTTGCCCTGGCCACAAGTCGATTTTGCAAAGTACGGACCGGTCGAAATAAAGTCTTTGTCACGAATCAAACAAATTGCCGGCGCGAATTTGTATCGCAACTGGATCATGATTCCACATGTAACGCAATTTGATGAAGCGGATATTACCGATCTGGAGACATTGCGCAAAGAATCCAACG
The DNA here is from genome assembly GCA_003514765.1 of Nitrosomonas sp. Lineage (GTDB taxonomy): Bacteria > Pseudomonadota > Gammaproteobacteria > Burkholderiales > Nitrosomonadaceae > Nitrosomonas. Next base: position 5,373 of record DOOY01000015.1, read on the forward strand.
CAACGGAAAAGAAGGACGCAGTCAAATTAACACTGTTATCATTTTTAATGAAAGCGTTGATTGCATCACTCAAAAAATTCCCGGAATTCAATGCATCGTTGGATAAGGATGCCAGCGGGGAAACCAATCTGGTTGTCAAGCGCTATTATCACATCGGTTTTGCTGTAGATACGATCAATGGTCTTGTTGTACCCGTTATCCGGGACGTTGACCAGAAAGGTGTCGTAGCTATAGCGCGCGAATTAGGCGAACTGGCAGCCTTGGCCCGCGAAGGCAAGCTTAAACCCACTCAAATGCAGGGTGCCAGTTTTACAATATCCAGTTTAGGAGGTATCGGTGGTACAGCTTTTACGCCGATTATTAATGCGCCTGAGGTCGCGATCCTCGGTGTTTCCAAAGCTGCTTATAAACCGGTTTATCGAGAAGGGCAATTTGTGCCGCGTTTGGTGCTGCCACTTTCATTATCCTATGATCACCGGGTGATAGATGGTGCGGCTGCAGCACGATTTACTTCACATCTGGCAGAGGTGTTGACGGATATGCGATTGGCACTGTTGTAAAGCATTACACATGTTAATTGGGATTACGTTAAATATTGATCATGACTGACTATTCCCTGGTCGGTATTTACGGTGGTACATTCGATCCAGTTCATTACGGCCATTTGCGCGTGGCGGAGGAGCTTGTTGATACCATCGCGTTCGATCAGTTTTTTTTTGTGCCTGCAGGTGAGCCGCGTTTGCGTGAAGCACCGATTGCATCTAAATACCACCGCACCAGAATGGTGGCACTTTCGATACAGAATAATCCGAGGTTTTCCCTGGATAAGCGCGAAATAAAACGCGCTGGCGTAAGTGCCACAGTGGAATCATTACGGGAATATCATACGGAGTATAATGGAAAGGCGGCACTTTGTTTTATCATGGGCGCCGATACTTTTTTAAAGATTCACCACTGGCACCACTGGCTTGAAATATTTCAGTTATGCCATTTAGTTATCGTGGATCGTCCCGACAGCATGCGTATAATGGATCGGCGCAATTTTCCGCCGGTAATACAAGATGCATGCGCATCGCGCTGGATAACCTGCC
>DOOY01000279.1 GCA_003514765.1 Nitrosomonas sp.
GTTCCAGATGAGCTGCGTTTCGGAATCTGTGTGCCATATTTCTGGCGGAATTTCTCAACACGACCCGCTGTATCAACAATTTTCTGCTTGCCGGTATAGAAGGGGTGGCAAACGGAACATACTTCAATGCTCAAAGGCTTGTTCATTGTGGAGCGCGTTTTAAATTCATTGCCGCAACTGCATGTAACGGTTATTTCCTGATAATCGGGGTGTATCTCTGCTTTCATTGTATTTTATCCTTGGCTACTAAAGCATTAGTGCACATATAACGAAACCGTGCATTATCCTTTAATATTCATATCAGTGCAACTTTTACCTGGCATTCTGTTCTATAAAAATCGCTATGATTGATAATAACCAGAACGCTTTCATTTATAGGTAAAGATAATAGGCAAAAATATCTCTGAAAGTGCCATGTCGACAATAAATGAGTGTTGTAACGCAGAAAATAAATTGTTGTATAATGCCTTGTTTAATTGAAGCGTGTATTTTATTTTACCCACCAAAAATTGCACAGGAGCACTCAAGATGCCGCAAGAGCTACAGAGAAAAAATGCTACTCCCTATGAACCCAAAGCGGGTGAGGACTATATGAGCCCTGCACAACTTGCACATTTTCGTAAGATACTGGAGGGTATGAAAATTGAATTGAGTCAGGATATTGATCGAGCTGTGCATACGATGCAGGACGAAGCCACAGTTTTTGCAGATCCCAATGATCGCGCCAGCCAGGAATCCGACATGACGCTTGAATTGCGCAACCGGGATCGTGAACGCAAACTTATCAAGAAAATTGATGAAATCATTGCCAAAATTGATTCGAAAGATTATGGTTATTGCGAAAGTTGTGGTATAGAAATAGGATTGAAGCGTCTTGAGGCACGTCCTACTGCAACATTGTGTATTGATTGTAAAACGCTGGACGAGATTCGTGAAAAACAGATGGCGAAATAAATAAGAGATAACGCGGGGTTACTGACAATCTTTGTTGATTAGTCGAGTATTAACAACAAAACAACCGGCTGCTTTGGCCGGTTTTTATTTCAATGGTCCGTGTTAAAGCGAAAAATGACACCAACTTTGTCAAGTGTCAGTTAGCCTTTGTAATGCTTCAGCATCTATCCATTGCTTATCAAAATGAACGAAGTTGTTTGAAATTTGTGTAAAAAATTGATTTGGTTCGCCAAGATCAGACAATACGGCAATCGCACCCGCAAAATTCTGGCGGCATGTATAGTTGTTGATGGTAATTAATGTTGGCAAATTGGCTGCACGTGCAGCTATTAATCCATTTTCAGAGTCTTCGATTGCGATACATTGCGATGCTTCTAAGTTCAGTTTGTTCAGAACCCAGAAATAAATGTCCGGTGCCGGTTTTTTTTGCGGCACAATATCACCGGCACCAATCACATCAAATAAATTTGTAGCATTCTCGCCCAAAGTGGATTGCAACAAGTAAGTGACATTTTCTGGCGTGGTGGTCGTTGCAATGGCCAGTTTAATATTCTTATCCTGCAAGTCATGAATTAAACGTTTAACACCTGGTCGTAATGGAATCTCACCTTGCTCCATGCGTTTTTTGAAATGGAGTGTCTTGGTTTTGTGCAAACATGCTATCCATTCATCCAGATTGTTTCTGGCGAGTTCTTCGGGCATGTATTTTTCGATATAGAATCGAATTCTCTCTTTTCCGCCAGTTACTTGCAGTAATTCGCCATACAAAGGAACATCCCATTCCCAGGATAGACCGAATTCTTGAAACGCTGCATTAAATGCAGGGCGATGGCCATCTTGCTCGGTATCGGCCAAAGTGCCATCAACATCAAAAAGGACCGCTTTTAATTGATTATGAGTTTTTTCTGTATTCATATTGTAGTTGATATATGTGAAAAACTTGCTCTTTGCAAGCGATCAGTTATGGCTAGCCAGGACGGTAGTTCCGGCGGGGTTTCCATTATTATACAATCGAGTGATGCATGATCATACTGATGCAGTGTTGCATAGAGATGTTTGCCATAACTGACCGGATTTTTAGGCAAGCGTGCATGGTGAATATTTGAATCGTTCAGTTCAGAGAGATCAATGTCAGACCAGGTAATAACGACTGACCGTAAATTGCGCGTAGAAAGTATGCGTGCTGTCTGAAATATTACTTCAGTTGGATAAAGCTTGAGCGGCGTTGTGGGCGCATAGTGTGCCGGTAGCGAACCCGAAACGCGTGTTGCCGATTTTTTATTCTGACATAAAATAGCAGTCTTACCCAAGACAGATTCAATCGCAGATACAGAGATTCCGCCTGGCCTGAGCACAGAGACAGTGCCACGATTAAATCCGACAATAGTGCTTTCTAGTCCAATTGTACAAGCACCGCCATCCAGAATCATATCTATTTTTTTGTCTAGAGCAGCACGTACATGTGTGGCTGATGTGGGACTGATTTTGCCAAAAAGATTCGCTGACGGGGCTGCAATTGCCCTGTCGGGTCCTAGTGCGTGGAGTAACGCAAGTGCTACAGAATGTGCGGGTATACGAATACCAACAGTATCTTGGCCGCCGGTGATGTAATTCGGGATATGTTGGCTGCGTTTGAGAATTAGCGTTAACGGACCAGGCCAGAAATGATTGGCCAGAGTCCATGCCGGTTCGGGTATTGCTTGTGTCCAATATTTTAAGAAAGCAATATCGCCTATATGGACGATTAAAGGGTGATTTGTCGGGCGCTGTTTTATTTCATAGACTTTCCGAACGGCGGCTGCATTGGTAACATCTGCTCCCAATCCATAAACTGTCTCGGTTGGAAAAGCAACAATACCTCCGGTTTTCATTAACCGGGCAGCTGTGATTATTTGATCCAGCTTTTCCTGACTCAGTTTATTTTTATCCAGCATTAATTCCAATTATGCGTTACTGTTATGATTCGTTTTCTTTTGACCGTAACCCAGTATACTCTGGGCATAATAAATCACATAATAACTGAGCCAATTGGTAGCATGATATAGCCATGATTTTGATTGCCAGCCAGTGCGGGCTACTAAGGTAGATTCTTTGACAATGGTTTGTTTCAAGCTCGCTCTTAATTGATTGGCAAAAATGTTGTCCTGAACTACAACATTGGCTTCCCTTGCAAGCATCAAACTGAAAGGGTCGATATTTGAAGAGCCAACAGTTGCCCAATGCCGATCAATGACAGCTACTTTGGCATGTAGATACCCTTTGTCGTATTCGTAAATGTTAATACCCGCATCTAGGAGATTTCCATAAAGTGCATGTGTTGCGTAATGCTGCAAACGATACTCAACCCTTCCTTGCAATAACAGTATTACATTGACACCGCGTCGGGCTGCTTTGTTCAATGCGTTACAGAAATTCATTCCGGGCAGGAAATAGGCGTTTGCGATGATAATTTCATTTTGTGCATTACTGATGGCTTCTAGATAGGCTTGCTCAATATCATGACGGTGACGTAAGTTATCTCGTATCAAAAAACCGGCATATTGATTGCCTTTATGTTCACCGGTAGGCTGTAACTTTATCTTATTTGCCCAGCGTTTTTTAAAGTGCGCCCAGGCAACGATCAACCACAGACGCTGCGTTGCTGCATAAATTTTTTTTAGAAGTGGTCCTTCGACTAAAATAGCGTAATCAAAACGCGGTATTTGCTCATGCCGGATCTGTTCATAATCATCGATAATATTAATGCCACCGACAAAAGCAATGCATGCATCAATAACCACAAGTTTTCTATGCATGCGTCGCAGCCGATAGCGGCGCAACTTAAAGAAAAGTACTTCACGTCGATAAATCAGTACCTTAACATCAGCGTCCAGCATGCTTTGAATAAAAAAATCCGGCAGCATATAAGAGCCGAACCCATCAATGAGTAAATAGACTGATACCCCTCTTTTTGCAGCACGTATCAAGGCTGCAGCAATTTTTTGCCCGGTCAGGTCATTTTTAAAAATATAAGTTTCAAAATGGATTTCAAGCTTTGCAGTGTCAATCGCTTGTTCTAGTGCCGGGAAATATTCGCTGCCATTATGCAATAGCCGGATTTTATTTCCATCCGCATAACCCGTTTGAATCATCTGCGAATGACATTAGTGGATAATGCAGCGTGATCTGAGGTCTTGGACCAGGGATGACCGTGGTGAACGCAAGTATTTTCTATATGGAACCCGCGTACGTAAATGCGGTCAAGCCGTAAAATCGGTAATGCAGACGGAAAACTGCGTGCAGCTCTGCCATGTGTAAACTCAAAGACTTCCGTCAGGTCAAGTGCATTTGCCAGCATTGGACCTGTCATTTCCCGCCAGTCATTAAAGTCACCGGCAATTACCAGCGGTGCGTGGGGTGGAACCAATTTTTTTATGCGTTTCTTTAAGGCTCTCAATTGTGTGTGCCTGCCTTTCTTGAATAATCCTAAATGCACGCAGATACAATGCAGATTTTCCTCCCATTCGGTCATGCTGATTTCACAATGCAACAGACCGCGGCTTTCAAAGCGATGGGCAGAGATGTCTTCATTTTCCCAGGAAACGATAGGGTATCGACTTAGGATGGCATTACCATGATGGCCGGATTCGTAAATCGCATTTTTTCCGTATATCGATTGCGGCCATACTGAATCAGCAAAAAATTCATGTTGGCTACTGTCTGGCCAGTCATTAAAGCGCGCGGCATGCTTGGTATGATGTCCAACCACTTCCTGGAGAAAAACAATATCGGCGTTAAGGCCGCGCAGGCAGTCCCGTTGCTCATGAACAATCAGGCGCTGATTAAAACTGGAAAACCCTTTATGTATATTGTAGGTGGCAATATGTAATTTATTAAGCACGGTAATATCTGGATAAAAAGAAATAATACTCAAATCAATATAGATGAAGCCCATCAGCTTATTAAAAAATATGGCCTTGATAAGGAAGCTGTGGTTTGTTACATAGTGTTTGTTACGGATATCACAACGATTAATTTAAGTCGACAACTAAATATTAGAATAGTGATTTTGTTGAAATCCACGCATAAAGATAAAGATCGAATATTTCAGAATATGTTCATTATAGAAATAAGCGCGAAAATAATAATATATTCAAGCATGACCTGCTCCAGTTTAAATTTTTGAGTATTGACCGGACGACGCGCACAGCGGCAAGCTAAATAGAAACTGAATCATGAAAGCGGATTTTCCATTAAGCGCAAGCAATTGAGTCTACTTGCAACTATAAGCATGTCCAATAAAAATTATCGTTTTGTCAATTTCTGGAACTTCATAGCGGCCATAGCGAGCTGTATTATTTGTATGTTTTATCAATACAGTGTTGCCGCCTAGTTTGGACGTTTCATCTCTTAAATTATTCCTGGCGGTCATCAGCCGTTCAGGGTAGGATGCATCCTCCCCCATATTTTGTGATGAACCCCTGATTTCACCTAACGATCGACATTCTGCAAGATTCTGTTCACCCAGTAATATCATAATTGACTCTGTCTTTGGCTTTTCAGATATTGCTGTGCTGCTGATGAGAATCAATGCGAAGGGTATCGTTTTGATTAACAATCTGAGCTTTGATGAAACATTCACATTTAGTACTCCCTTAATAAATCTGTTTTTATCTTCGAAAAACGTACTTGGATTCAACTTGTACAATCCATCTTTAAAAATGCAATTATAGATCGGTGTTAATATGGGGTTTAAAAATGCGCACTATTTGCACTATTATATTTCATATAGAAATTGCGTTTTTCGTCATAATGCCATAATTACAATAGTGCTTGCTATAACACTTATGGTATTTCAAGAGCCTGCAAGATTTTTGTGATGATGAGCGAATTTTTTTATAAGCAATAGCTCACTTTTTCTAAGCACATGTTTGGCGAAAGGCTATAAGCTCGTTTACGATATTAATTTTTGAAGAGAAAAAATGATTACTGCGGATAATATTAAGAATTATATCGAGGCTTCACTGCCTTGTGAGTTGGTGCAGGTTGAAGGTGATGATGGACATCATTTTCAGGCTGTTATTGTCAGTGCCGAATTCAGAGGCAAGCGTATGATTCAGCAACATCAACTTGTTTATAAGGCGTTAGGCGACAAAATGAAGCAGGAAATACATGCACTATCAATGAAAACTTTTACGCCTGAAGAATGGGCAGCGAAAGGCTGATTCTTTGTAAAGTGTTTTTTGTAAGCGAACCGAATAAACGCAACTCTATGATGAGATATGTTTATTCGGTGCACAGCAGTAGAAGCTCGTTTTTGGCGAGTTGTTCTATATTTGATTATTGTTGTATTTGTTTTAACAGCTCTTGGGCTTCCTTGATTTCGGGAAACGCTTTGTCTGATGTGGAAAGCTCGCCAAGAATTTGACGTGCGCGTGCTTGATTGCCAGCTTTTGTCAAGGCATATGCATAGTGATATTGAATCGTGGCATTTTCGGATTGGCCCGCAGCAGCTTTTTCAAGCAAAGGCAATGCGCGATCAATTTCCCCGTTTTCTGCAAGAATCCAACCCAGCGTATCCTGAATAGCTGGTGCCTCGGGGGCTATTTTATAGGCCTTTTCGGCATATTCCAGCGCACGTGGGTCCTTGTTTTGCTGATAAAGCCACGCCAGGTTATTCAGTGACATTAAATGCTGGGAATTCTTTTTCAGGATCGCTTCATATTCTTTGGCAGCTTGCGCATATTGATTCTTGGACAGATGATCGTTGGCAAGATATAGGCGCGCAGCAGCGTCGTCCGGATTATTTGACAGCCATTGCGTAATATGACCATGCGCTTTTTTATCGTTCCCTGCCTGACTCAGAGCCGTGTGTACTTTAATTGCCAAGGGTGTGGTTTGCGAAATTGAGAATGCTTTTTCATATGCCTTGGCCGCCATTTCAAATTTTTGCTGATGCATTAATAAATCACCTTCCAATTCATAGCCGATGGGAAAGTCAGTATGTTCTTTTTGGATTTTCTGGGCAATCGAAATAGCTTCACTGTCTTTTTTTTCAAGATTGGCTAATCGGGCCATGGCCACTTTTGCTTCTACATAATCAGGGTTGATAAATAACGCCTTTCGTAATGCTGCCGATGTGGCGGGATAGTCCTTCATAATAGAATGAATTTCGGCAATTTTTAATTGCGCGGCGGCGGAATCAGGTAATTTGGCAGCCAGTTTTTCATAGCTGTCAAGCGCTGCTGCGTAATTATTGTGCGCCAGTTGAACCTGTCCAAGCAGTTCGAGTACACGCGGTTCATTTGGATGCATTCCATAGAGCTTGCGTGAGAGTAATAGCGCTTTTTCTTTGTCGCCCTGACGTACATAATGTGCAGCCAGTCGAATTGCAGGTTCCAAAGCATTCGGGTTTTTATTACTGGACAGTTCCAGCCATTTTGTAGCTTCATCTGGTTTGTCCTGGAACAGTGCTAGGCCTGCCAGTGCATTCATGGCTTGAATGTGTTTGTCATCCTTTTTAAGGATGTCTTCGAAACGTTTTTTCGCCACATCGGGTTTTTGATCTTGTAAATCGAGTCGCGCCAGATTGGAAATGGCGGGGAAAAAATCTGGTTGAAGTGAAAGTGCCTTGTTAAAGCTGGCGCGCGCTTTAGCGAAATCTTTTTGGCCTATGTAAACCCCACCCCTCAAATTATGAAAAAGTGGATTCTGAGGGTCTGCTTTTTCTAAATCTTCTATCGTGGACAGCGCCTTGTCAAATTCGTTTGCGTTCAGATGAGTGAGTGCGAGTAAAATACCGGCTCTGGGAGAGCTTTTGTCTAAATCGGCTGCGAGTTCAAGTTCTGCGACAGCAAGTGCCCGGTCTCCCAATGCCAGTTTGCTCATTCCAAGCGCAGTATGCAGTGCGGCATTGTTCGGTACGAGTTCATTCGCTTTTTCATAAAACTCGGTTGCTTTTGCAAAATCCCCGGATTGCACATAAGCTTCACCTGCTAAGGCAAGCAACTGCGGGTCATGCTGCACTGCCGCCAATGTTGGTTCCAGGACATCAATGGCTTGCTTGGTTTTTTGGCTTCTCAGCAAAGTATTGATCATGAGCTTACGTGCATAAATATTGCCTGGAATATTTTTTAGATATTTTTCCAGATATTGTTCTGCCTGTGCTAATGAGCCAAGTGAGAGCTGAATGGCGCCGGCCAGTAAAATGCTGGGCAAATGTTCGGGAGCGCCGCCGAGTACTGTCTGAATGGAAGTCAGCGCCTCAGCATACCTTCCTTGATTAAAATCCAATAATGCCTGTGAATGATTGAGGATTAAACTCTCCGGTGCAATTTCACGGACACGTGCAATGCTGTTTTTTGCGGCGTCATAATTGCCGAGCGCAATTTCTAAATCAGCTTTGTTGCTATATGCATTTGCATTATCAGGTGCTAACCGGATGACTTGTTCGAAAGCGGTTAAAGCTTGTTCAGATTTGCCTTGCGCACGTAACATGTTTGCTTTAAAAACCCATGCGTCCAAATTTTCCGGATTTTTGGCGATTGCCTGATCGGAGTATTCGGTTGCCAGAGCTAGATCATTTTCGAGCAGGGCGTATTGTGCCAATCCTGTTAAGGCTCCGGGATGATCGGGTTTTTTGGTCAGAAGCTGGTCAAAAATAATTTTAGCTTCTTCAGCCTTGCGCACTGCAAGCAGCGCCTTGGCACGGAGAAGCTGGATTTCATCGGAGCCGTTTTCAGTATATTGCTCAGTTGTATCCAGCAATTGTTGAAACTTACCCAAATCAAACAGTACCTGGCTTAAAACGGGCAATACTCTGTGGGCGTCCATGCCCAGATCCAGTGCTCTGTTCAGTTCTTTTTCCGCAGATAATAGGTTATCATTTTGCTGGTAAAGAAAACCTAGTAAAAAACGTGCTTGACCATTGTTTGGTTCTTGCTGCAGGGCGTTTCTGAGTTGAATAATGGCGGCATTGTCATTGCCTTTCTTCTGATAATCAACAGCTTCTGAAATAAGCGTTGCTGTATCCTTGGTTTCGCCGCATGCCGTCAGGCTGAGTATAATCAGCGCACTCACTAAAGCTGTTTTAACGCATGTCAACCATGGTTTCGTTGGAATGCGAATAAAGAAGTTATGCATGTCGGTTCTCCCATTGGTAGTTGTTACAGGTGTAATTGTTACAGAAACTGATTGATTGTACAAAGAATGGCTTGCACTTTCTTGTTAACATGCATTTATAGCATATAACAGGCTGGTTTGTTCAGACTTAATAAGGATGCAAAAAAGGCTTTGTTTGGATAATTCATCGTCAAAGGTTGTTGAATGCTCAAATAAAGCTAAAAATATTACGCTATAGTACAGTTTCTATTTGTCATAAAATCTTTATAGTAGATGAGTTAGTTATTTGACATTAAAGCGCGTTAAATTGGAGAATGAATCTATGGGTATTGTTGCTGTAGTTGGGCTGGGTTACGTAGGATTGCCGCTTGCAGTTGAATTTGGAAAGAAACGGCGAACAATTGGTTATGATCTTTCCGACAGTAAGATTCAGAGTTATCGACAACATATTGATCCGACAGGCGAGGTTTCAACTGCAGACCTGCAACAGGCAACTCAGCTTGTTTTTACGGCTGACGTTGCTGATTTGTCGCAAGCTGATTATATTGTGGTTGCCGTGCCGACACCGGTTGATCAGGCGCATCAACCGGATTTCAGGCCCTTGATCGGCGCGAGTGAAACGGTTGGCAAAAACATGAAGCAAGGTGCGATTGTCATTTATGAATCTACTGTTTATCCGGGCGCAACCGAAGAAGTGTGTATCCCTGTACTGGAAAAATTTTCCGGTATGAAATGGAAACAGGATTTTCATGTCGGTTATTCTCCTGAGCGTATCAATCCAGGTGATAAAGAGCATACGCTTACAACGATTATCAAAGTTGTGTCAGGCGATGATACCGATTCTCTGGAAAAAATCGCGCAGCTATATGAAAGTGTTGTGACGGCAGGTGTTTACCGGGCCGCCAGTATTAAGGTGGCTGAAGCGGCCAAAGTAATTGAAAATACACAGCGCGATTTGAATATTGCACTGATGAATGAACTGGCAATGATCTTCGATCGACTCAACATTGATACGCTGGATATTCTGGATGCGGCGGGTACCAAGTGGAATTTTTTACCATTCCGGCCGGGCCTGGTCGGAGGGCATTGCATTGGCGTAGACCCATACTATTTAACGCATAAAGCCGAGATGATCGGTTATATGCCACAGGTAATTCTGGCAGGTCGCCGCATCAATGACAATATGGCCAAATATGTGGCGGAGCAGACGATCAAACAAATCATCAAAGCCGGTTTTAATGTGCGCGGTGCCAAGGTGAATGTGCTTGGTTTAACATTTAAGGAGAATTGTCCCGATCTGAGAAATTCAAAGGTAATTGATGTCATTCGCGAGTTAGCGGATTATGGCGTGGAAATCCATGTTTGCGATCCGGTTACCGATCCGGAAGAAGCATTCGATGAATATGGCATAACACTTGAGTCATGGGAAAATTTACCTTGTGCGGAAGCGATGATTGTTGCGGTGTCTCATGTAAGTTTTTTGACAAAAACAATTCCCGATATTCAGGCCAAAATCGTGGAGAATGGGTGTTTTATTGATGTCAAATCAAAATTCAGTCAGTCCGTGTTGAAGGATGCAGGACTACATGTTTGGCGACTCTAATACGAATTTGCAAGGAGTCATCTGAAATGGTGCATTATCAGGAAATTCAACAACATTTATCAAAAAAACAGTACTGCTGGCTCATTACAGGCGTTGCCGGATTTATTGGTTCCAACTTGCTGGAAGCCTTATTAAAATTAAATCAGAAAGTGGTCGGGCTGGATAATTTTTCAACGGGTTATCAACATAATCTGGATCAGGTCAGGGATGCGGTAGAATTGGATATCTGGCGTAATTTTCAGTTCTTTCAGGGAGATATCCGTGATCTTGATGAATGCGGAGCTGTCTGTAAAGGTATTGATTTTGTGTTGCATCAGGCAGCGCTCGGGTCTGTGCCGCGCTCCATTGACAACCCTATTTTAACTAATGAAAGCAATGTGTCCGGTTTTCTGAACATACTGGTAGCGGCACGTGACGCCAAAGTCAAACGCTTTGTTTATGCAGCATCCAGTTCCACTTATGGCGATCACCCCGGCTTACCCAAGGTGGAGTCGGTTATTGGGCAACCACTTTCACCCTACGCGGTGACTAAGTACGTGAATGAGCTTTACGCCGATGTTTTTGCCCGCTGTTATGCAACACAATCAATCGGATTGCGCTATTTTAATGTTTTCGGCCCCCGGCAGGATCCCAATGGTGCGTATGCTGCGGTGATACCGCTCTGGGTTTCGGCGTTGATTAAGAACAAGCCGCTTTATATTAATGGTGACGGTGAAACCAGCCGTGATTTTTGTTATATAGACAATGTTGTGCAAGCCAACATATTGTCCGCGCTGACTTCGAACGAAGCTGCAATTAATCAAGTTTATAACGTTGCACTCAATGAACGCACGAGTTTAAATCAACTCTATCAAATGATGCGTGCATTGTTGCTAAAAAAATTTCCGCATTTAGAAACACACCGGCCCGAGTATGTCGATTTTCGCGAAGGTGATGTGCGCCATTCACAGGCAGACATTACCAAAGCCAGAAATTTGCTGGGTTTTGATCCGACCCATGCTATTCAGGAAGGACTTGAGTCTGCCATGAACTGGTATGTTGCGAGTCTTTCTGAAAAAAGCAGAAACTGATTGAGTTTTCCCGCCTGATCGCAGAAATTTAGTCGTGTCTATACGTTCACAGATTTGTCATCAAAATTAATTCGCTATAATACCTGTTTGATTTTTTCTGGGAGTTCCTTTGTTTAGGATTCTGGGTGTTCTGGCAGGTTTCTTGATCCTGGGTATTCTGGGCAGTATTCTGGGGTTTTTGCTGGGCAGTTTCATCGACCGGCTCAGAACGCCTGGCTCCGGTCGAATGAATACATTTTCAGCTGCCCGCCGCCAATCGGTATTTCTGGAAACCGTTTTTACCCTGATGGGAAAACTGGCCAAAGCTGACGGGCGCGTTTCTGAAACCGAAATCGCCCATGTAGAGCAATTCATGCGGAAACTTGGAATGGCGCGTGACCACAGGCTTAAAGCAATCGCGCTTTTTAAACGCGGTGCGTCTCCCATGTTCGATGTAAAACCCAAGCTGACCGAATTCATGACCGTGTGCGGTTACTCGAGGAATCTCAGACAAATGCTGCTGGTGTATCTGATTATCATGGGAATGTCAGACGGCCGGTTGAATGCTTCTGAAGTGCAATTACTGAAGGAAATCGCCGGACGTCTTGGTTATAGCAAGGCTGCCTTTGATCGACTGCTGGATATGGTTCTTAATCAAACGCACTTTGCCGGCGGACAGGCAACATCGGCGAATGCGCTGGAGGATGCCTATAAAGCACTCGGTGTGAGTGAACGCAGTTCGGATCAGGAAATCAAACATGCTTACCGCAAACTCATGAGTCAGTACCATCCGGACAAACTCATGGGGCAAGGGCTTCCTGAAGAGATGATATCTGTCGCCACGGAACAGGCGAAGGAAGTTCAGGCGGCCTATGATTTAATCAAAAAATATCGTGAACAAAACAGTGCAACTGCATAAATATAACGATCTAGGGGGTGTTAACAATTAGTAAATTATTTCTGTTGTTTTTGAAATGGCGTCAGCCAAGGCATGAAAAGTGTGGTTTGGTTATTCAAATGAGTAACGAATAACGCGGCATGCGCCTCAGGGACAAGCCCGTAGAGCTGACCATTTTGACCCTCCGCAGCGTCATCATGCAGTGACTACACCGCGCTCACTTTGTCTTGCTGAGGCCAAAAATGGACACCAGCAGCAACAGTTTACTAATTATTAATACCCCTTAAACATTCAAATGAAACCATTGTTGTATACATTTCGCCGTTGCC
>DOOY01000144.1:0-420 GCA_003514765.1 Nitrosomonas sp.
CAGCACTGGGTAACAGATCAAAGAATAAGAAAATATAATGCAAGATTAACGCCGTAACGACTAATACAACCAAAAATACGCCCATAATATACATCGCCATTTTCCAACCATAGTATTTCGCTTGGATACGTAATACCGGCAATACTACTAGATCGCTAAAAATGAATGCCATGACACCTGCAAAGCTGACACCATTGCCATACAACACGGCTGCAAGTGGGATATTGCCCATTGAGCCAATGAAGGTAAAAAAAGCGGCTATTGGACCTACTATACTTTGTAACAATATCTGCCAAAATTGCGGATTATCTGTACCACTGCCCACAAAAAGCATCTGAAAAAAACTTTGAGGCACAAACGCTGCGATAATACCCGCTACTGTGAAACCAACCGTAACATCTTTCCATACCATCTTCCATT
>DOOY01000144.1:517-5721 GCA_003514765.1 Nitrosomonas sp.
TCCATACCATCTTCCATTCCATGATGTAGCGGTTAGCTACTTGCCGCCAACCCTCGCGGCTAGTAATAAGCTCTTTCCAATCCGGGATGTCGTCTTCGTCTGTTCGATCTTCTTGTGCGCGTGCGTGTTCGCGCGCTTGCTCAACTAAACACTTAGACCGAGTAACGCGGACCAATACCCACATCAACAGAATCAACACTAGGCCGCCGACGTATTCGCCCACGACAAACTGCCAACCCAGAAAAACCGCAATGACGATTCCCAATTCTATAACAAGATTCGTCGAAGCCAGGAGGAACGCAAGAGACGGGATTAATCCGGCGCCTTTCGTAAACAAAGAGCGTGTGGTTGCAAGAGCTGCAAATGAACAAGAGCTTGAAATAAAGCCAAAGAATGTGCCAAGAAAAATACTTTTAGCACCTGCATCGCCCATACTTTGTTTCATGCGTTTGCGTGTGACAAACACCTGAATCATGCTAGAAATCAAATACCCGAGTCCAAATGCCCAAAAAGCCATCCAGAAAAGACCGAGCGTGGTTGTCGCAGCTTCGTGCCAAGTCTGTATCCATTCATTCATTTCATTCATTGTAATTAATTCAAGAGAAATTGTAATTGCTAAACAGACAATGACGTCAGAATTAGTTAGCCTACAGTAAGCTTCTGATTTCTCGATGTTCCACAAAGTTAATTAATCAGAAGATCTCCACATTATTTTTTGAGCTATTATTTATTGTGTTTCTAAATCGGCCATATAAATATGGTTGGCTTCTGAGAGTGGTTCAGTGGTTTGTTTAAGAGGAATCCGTACTAAATTTTCCCTTGGCGATCGCTTCAAATATTTCTCCCGGTGCTATGTTTTCATCGCTATGCATAACTCGATGGTACAATTCATCAGGTAATACACGAAGTACGGTCATTAATCCTTTTACGCCCATATGCCATTTTTTTCTCATACCTCGCGACTCTCGTTTTCCGTTGATTTTTCTTAACGCTTCTTGATTCATGGACATGCTTTGCATTTTTTGTGGGTAGCCAGGAACCTTAAAAGCTGGCTTTTCAAGTACCGATTCCGCCAACGGACGATTTGGCAGAGAATCTAGATAATTGGCAACATCTTGTTCTCTTCGAATGTGCGGCCCTACCTGGGGTACCATGTGATTCATCATGTGGTGCACCATATGGCAATGAAATATCCAGTCCCCGGGATTGAAAGCAACGAACTCGAAATCCTGGGCCATAGCCACACCTACTAATGTTGTATTTCTTGGAATCCATGCACTGGTTGGTATGCGTCCACCCTCGGTACCTGTCAACCAGAAGGTGTGTCCATGAAAATGAATCGGGTGATGTTGCATCGGACTGAAATCCAGCAGCCTTATACGAATACGTTCGCCATGTTTACATACCATGGGCGTGGTATAGGGTCCACTGCGTCCATTAATGGTATGCCAGTTCCAATCCATACGCATGGAATCTGCTGTGTTAGAATTCGGAGGAATAAAGAAATTCTGAAAAATTAATCCGAAATCACGGTCAACTGGCGGATCATACGCTACACGGGGGTGAACAATAAAAAATCCAACCATGCCAAATGCTTCTTGCATGGCCACGTGACTGTGATAAAAGAAAGTTCCGGTTTGGTGTAGATCGTATTCATAGGCTTTAGTTTTTCCGGGTGGAATAAGGTGTTGTGTTATGCCTGGGACACCGTCAAACTCTACCGGCAATTCCAGTCCATGCCAATGAACAGAAGTCGGCTCTGGCAGTTCATTGTGAACAATAATTCGTATCCGATCTCCTTGAACAGCTTCTATTGTTGGGCCGGGCATGCTGTCATTAAATCCCCAGACATTCATGTATTGTTCAGGGAGAAATTCACGTCTGACAGGCGTGCAGCGAAGTTCAAATTCTTTCGTGCCATTGACCATTTTCCAAGGAAGTTTATCTAGATCAGGAGCCTCAAATGGAACAGCTCCAAGACCTGATTTTCGAAAACCAGGAACCAGTTTTCCCAAATATTCTTCGGAATCAGGCGGGCCCCCAAAACTGGGTCGATACCGTGAATAATAGGAAAATTCTGAATTAGAATTATTAGGTTTATTTTTTTCTTTAAAACTTTTGTGGGGATGAGAGTGTTTAGGCGTTTCGCTGTGTCCCAATTGAGCAGAAAAAGATCCGACAGCTGCCGCAGCGCCAGTGAATAATACTTGTCGTCGTGTTACATTTTTTTTCATATTAATATCTCCAAATGGTGAATCCAGGAGCTGCACCCTATTATTAATTCTTATCTAGGTTTAGGCGTTGCATCAATGTGGCCAGCTGGAGTCACATTTTGCGGAGTTTGAAGTCCATCGGTAAGTAACATGCCATCTATGGCTACTCTGGCAGTTCGCCAGGCAATCAATTGATCAACATATTCCAATCTACGCATGAAAAAATCACGTTGAGATTCCAAAACTGCTGGCCATGTTTCACGCGCAGCTTTATAGCTCAGTAGTTGTGTTTTATAACGCTGCTCAGATTCAGGAAGAATGATATCTTTATAATTTTGTATATGTTGAACGGCTGTTAAATATTGTTGAAACTGTTCGGCTAGACGTTGGCGAAGTTGAAGTTCCGTGAGTCGGATTTGGGCTTTTTGTCGTCTTAAATCCGCTTGCGCTTGTTGAATAGCGCCTTGATTCCAGTCAAAAAGAGGTACCTTGATAAAAGCGAGTACGCCATAAACTGCATCTTGTTCAGCATAATTTCGTCCAGCAGAAAACTGAACATTAATATTGGGTATGGGTTCCGCTTTTTCTCTTTGCACCATGATCTCATCGGATTTCACGTTGGCATGAACCATTCCTAATTCTGGGCTTTCTCGCAGTAATCGTTGGAGAGCCTCTTCAAAGTTAAGCGGTGTCAAGTTTTCCACCAGGTTTCCCGAGACAGGATTGGGAGGTAGATGGGTTCCTACAAAGGAGATTAAGCGTTCTTTTTCCAGTTGCAATTCGTTTTCTACTACTTGTAATCTTAATTGCTGCTGTTGAAGTTGCACGTTCGCCTGGTGAATGTCAGCTTCATTGGCTTGGCCGATATTAAACATTTCTTTTACAGTCAGAAGATTATCTTGCCAGTTTTTGGAAAGCTCCTGCTGAATTTTTACTTTCTTTTGCAATCCCAATAGCCGATAAAATTGGATAACAATTCCATTTGTCACACGATATTCTTGTACTAGCGCTTGTAATTCAGCAGCAGAAGCTCGTGCTAGATATTTTTGGCGGCTTAGTTCAAGTTTTCCTCCTGTTACGAATTCTTGCCGAATAAATCCTCCCTGGAATTCGCCAATCGTGTTATTTACCCCGACTTGATCGCCGGAATACCCGATAACAGGATTTGGGTAAAGACTTGCTTGAAGCGCCTTAGCACGTTCGGATTCTACGTGAGTCCAGGCTTGTACAAGCGTGGGATTATATTGCCTGGCTAGTTGCTGCAATTTTTCAAGAGAGAGTGGCTCATCTTCAGTAAGAAACACATTGTTTGTTTGGTCCGACAAATGTGACGTGGAAGCCGGATTAACTTCTTGGAATGTTGAATCGCCGGGAAAAGACGAAGTCATCTCCGGAAAGAATTGGCTTTTGGGTGATAAGTTCTGCTTATTAGGCGAGGCAGCACATCCTATTAGAGCTACGCTTGCTATGAGCGAAAGAACCCAATTTTTCTTGACACTAAGACGAAATAAACATACTTTCATATGATTGAACTCATGTTTTTTCTGGTTACAAACTATTTTGCAAAGCAATGGTTTGTATGTGGTAATGTAGAAAACCCACTGCATTCGCAATTCAGATTACAGCAATAATATTGATTTAGCAAAGGCGCAATTGTCGCCATACTTTGTTTGCGCCATAAGCTTTGAAGCTATTTTTCCATACACGCCGTATATCTCATTCAAGTCCTTTGTTTTGCTTAATGCGATCAGGCAGCCGGCCAGCCAGGATCGCATTCTGGGGGGCGCGTCCATAAAAGTGTGGACACACCACCGATTGTCGCACTTATTTGTGCGGCATTTCAACAGCACAACCTATCTTGGATATCGATCTAATGTGGCTCTTGCGATTCATATTTCCTTGGTGTTCATGCAACAGCCGGACAGCCCATTTCCGAATCACCGCTGCATATCTTACTTGATTACTTTATCCTTTCGCTTTGGTAAATCCGTGTCGATTCAATCAGCAGAATTTGCATGGCGTTACAATGCAAATTTGCTTGCTGTTTAACTCGTTGGGCTTCATAATTGACTGGCTTCTCAAGAGAAGTGCAATTATGCAGATATAGTATAAATAAATTTACCCTTTTCTTTTTTGTACTTTAATACTTTAAGGAGGTTCTCGTGAATAAGCATACTTTAATTACAGTTATAGTTACGCTCGGTTTATTAATTTTCTGTGTACAAGCAAACTCTCAGTCAATGAATGAGGAACAGGATGTTCAAGATGCCATAACTAGTAGTGATCATGTCGCACTAGTGAAATACTATGAAGATCAAGCCAAAGAAATGGAGGCAAAAGTGCAGGAACACAAAAAACTGTTAGCAAAATATAAGAATAGCAGTCGTTATGGTAAACCAGCTGAGTTACTAAAGGTACATTGCCGACGTTTAATAAATAATTATGAACAAGCTGTAGCGGAAAGCATGTCCATGGCAGATATTCATCGACAAATGGTACAAGAGTCAAATAATTAGTTTTTGCTATAATAGTTTGTAATGTTGTTTGATTAGTCTAAAATGATGGTAGGGATGGGAAGTGAAATTGTATAATTGGCTACGTAACTTGATTACAGTTATTACTTGAATCCACCTATTTTTTATAGCCAGGTAGATGCCTTTTCTGACCGAGTCGTACATAGAAAACAGCTTACGTTTTTACTCTGCTATTTACACAGTCTGAGAGTTTAATCGTCAGCGGACATTTACCCTTATTTGAACAGATCAGATGGGACTTTTAGTGCACAGATTATTTTTGGTTTTAATTATGCTTTGGTTGCCACTGCAAGGAGCATTCGCTGCTGGGGTGCCACTGTGCGTACATGAAGAAAATGCTGGTAACAAGTTTAATCCCGATGCTATTCTCATAATTGAGGACCACCTCCATGCTATTCATCATGAGCAATCAATGGATAGCAGCATAACCTCTATTCAAGAGTGTGAAGTAAACACT
>DOOY01000139.1 GCA_003514765.1 Nitrosomonas sp.
ATCAGGAACAACTTGTGTATAACGCGGGTCCTCTGCCAATAGCGGTGAAACAGACAACGCAAACCAGGCTGTCATCAAAATCACAACCATAAAAATGTACTGCTTGTATCTATCTTTTTGCACTACCAATCCTCCTTCACGGCACGAATGACGCTGCCCGAAACAGCGCGCCGTCCTGCAATCAAAGCCGTAACAGATGCTGAAAACAGCATAATTCCCGCTATCAGGATTAACCAGCCCCAAGGCATATAAAGTTGCATGGTCCAATGAAAAGATTGCGGATTTACAATAAAAATCAGTATCAAACCAATGACCCACCCCAACACAAATCCGATCACAACCCCCAGCGATGTCAACAGGGTTCCTTCAGCGGCCAACATGGTCAATATCTGCCGACGGGTAACGCCGATATGGCGCAGCATGCCAAACTCGTTTTTCCGCGCAAGCGCCTGCGCAGAGAAACTGGCCGCCACACCTAACAAACCGATCACCACCGCAACCATTTCCAGTAAATAAGTTACGGCAAAGCTGCGATCGAAAATTTTCAGGCTTTTGGCGCGTATCGCCTGTGATTGCGTTATTTCCAGTGCATCGCTAAACGGCAGCTGCTGCAATGTCGCATAGGCATCAGTCATCGTAGTTTTCGCTTGCAACCATAGGGCGACCGTATTGATACTCAAATCATTAGACAGCATTTGATAATCCGACAACTGCATTTGTACAGCACCAAACTGTCGACCATAATCACGCCAGACACCGGCAACAGTGAACGCATGCATCGCATTACCGACCGGTATCATTACCTGTTTACCGACGGTGTAGCCATACAAATCGACCATCGCCTCCGATACCCATAGAGGCCTGATGCCTTTGGGCAATTGAGCCTTCTCAATTGTCTCTCCTATTAAAGGTAAGGTATTACTTGGGTTCTCATTATCAATTGGACGTGCAATTAAAGTAATTTCCGGTCGATTTGGATCCAAGACCAGTTGCTGCGCCCGAAAAAAATCGATGCGTGCAAATCCGGATAAGGCAGCCATAGCTTTTTGCTCAACGCTTTGAAAACCACCTTGATTACCGCTGTCAGCCGCACGCACATAGAGGTCCGCCGGCAACACATGTTCAAGCCAGTTTTCAACCGACACCCGAAAACTCAATACCATGATCGCCATTGCCACCATCAAACTGAAACTGGCCAACACACCACTCAAGGCAATTGAGGCCTGATTCGGCACGTTAGCCAGGCGTGCAAATACCACGAGCACAACCGCATTCGACTGGCCACGACTGATCAAACCGTTAACAATACGCATCCAAAATGAAAAGAACCAGGCAGCAAAACGTGGCATTAATGCAATACCGCCAATCAGCAATAAAGCAATTGCCAGGTAACCGAAAACCGGCAAATCATGAATCGGCGGCAATTGCGTCAATAAAATACCGGTAGACAGACAAACCATCGCTGGCCAAGGTGTTAACAGACGATCCATGGCACTGTCCTGACTACCAGATTTAAGTACAACAGCCGGCTTGGCTCGTACTGCTTCCCAGACTGGCAAAATGCTGCCCAGTAAAGTAACGCTTAGCCCTACGGCAAAATATATTAGAGCTGCTATCGGACTCAGATGAAGACTTGGTTGTATCCCGGAAAAGAAACCACTGCCAAGGTCTCCACCCAACAATTTGATTGCCAGCGCTGCAAAACCGTATCCTACAGCTAACCCTACTAAAGAACCTATGGTGCCGAGCACAATACCTTCCATGACCATTTGCCGCAACAATTGACGCTGCGTGAAACCGAGTACACGTAACAGCGCAAATTGGCCACGACGCCGAATGACCGATAATGCCTGTGTGGAGAAAACCAGAAATGCCCCTGTAAACAATGCCACCAATGCCAGCATGTTCAAATTGACACGATAGGCGCGCGACATATTGGCTACACGCGATTCCTGATCTACAATTTTGGTTACAAAAAACTGCGGTCCCAACTCCTTCTGCAACTTTTCTTTAAAGGTTGCGTGATGAACACTCGAATCGAGTTTAAGTTCAATGCGGGAAAGAAATCCCAAGTATTGGAAATGCCATTGCGCCGCGCCAATATCCATGACCGCAACTCGCTGGCCGACACGTGCGCGCGTCAACCCACCTGCAACGCGTAATGCCATGGACTGCATGCCCACATTCAGACGCAGCATATCGCCTTGTTTGACCTGCAGCCATTTCTTGGCAGCAGGCGATAAAAAAATAGCATCATCAGCCAGGCCGTCCATCAATTTATCTTCAGCCGGCACGCCCAGCAAATCGGGCGACATGTTTGCTGCCCGAAACATGTCTATTCCGAGTATTGTCAGCTTATGATCATTTCCGCTTTCCAGTTTATCCGGCACTACCACAGTGAACTCAAGCACCGGATTAGCCAGCTTGACACCTTCGTACTGCGCCAATTTAGGGTAAAGCGATTCATCAAACATGCCTTGTGTGCCATAAACCTGCAAATCCGACTGACCTGAAAGACTTTTACTGGCAGCAGAAAATTCATTAAAAGCCGCGGTATTGATCAGATGAATCGAAAACCCCAGTGCCACCCCCAGCGCAATCGCCATGACCACAACGATCAACTGCACAAAGCGTGCGCGCCATTCACACAGCAAGAGCCAATTGGTCAAAGATGCGGCTTTCATACAGATTTGACTTTCTCAGCCGGCTGCAAACCCTGTTTGGTCAATATCAAAACACGATCAGCTGTAGCCGCGGCGGCATGCGAATGGGTAACAAGTATGCCGGAAGCGCCATTTCTCTTAATTTCATTACGCATCAGTTGGAGAACATCATGAGCCGTATCCGGGTCAAGATTACCTGTTGGTTCATCGGCCAGTACAAGTTTGGGACGATGAACCAATGCACGCGCTATGGCCACCCGCTGTAACTCACCGCCCGACAATTGACGTGGAAAATGATCGCCCCGGCCTTGCA
>DOOY01000250.1 GCA_003514765.1 Nitrosomonas sp.
CAGCACTGGCGAAACTGGCTGATTCCATTAAGACGCAGGGTGTCATGCAGCCGATACTGGTGCGCTCTGTCGGTGTAGACAGTTACGAAATCATTGCCGGTGAAAGGCGCTGGCGTGCTGCGGAATTAGCGGGACTTGCCGAAGTGCCCGCCATCATTCGCGAAGTGGCTGATGACGCGGCACTGGCAATCTCTCTCATCGAAAATATCCAACGTGAGAATTTGAATCCACTCGAAGAAGCAATGGGTATTCAGCGGCTTATTGATGAATTTGGTATGACCCACCAATCAGCTTCAGACGCACTGGGAAGTTCACGCAGCGCAGTGACCAATCTGCTGCGCCTGCTCAATTTATCCGAACCGGTTCAGGAGCTCATGATGCAGGGTAAAATTGATATGGGACATGGCCGCGCACTGCTGGCACTGACGCCAGCTCAGCAAATTCAGGTAGGTAACATGATTGTGCTGAAAAAGTTATCGGTGCGGGAAACTGAAAAAATGATACAGCATCTCAATAAACCGATTACTAAAAGATCTCTGAATACCGACCGGGATATATTGACACTGCAAGAAGATGTTTCGGCAAGGCTCGGCGCCCAAGTCACAATCAAATCCCGTAAGAACGGGCAAGGTAATATCATCATTCACTACGTAAACCTGGATCAGCTGGATGATATACTGCGCAAACTATAAAATAGTTTAAGAAGATAACGAGACAAAAGGAAAATTATGGATACAAAACTACTCGATATCCTGGTATGTCCACTGTGTAAAGGGCCTCTGATTTACAAAAAACAGGATAATGAATTGATTTGTAAACCCGACCGGCTGGCATTTGCAATTAAGGACGGCATCCCGATTATGCTTGAGGATGAGGCACGCAGAATACCTGATGAGGTAGAAATCAGTTAGAAAATCATCAGTCCAACAAATCATTACTTTTATTTAAACCATAAACCAATAAAAACGCTTTACCATGGATTTTCAGATCAGGCTAACACCCCGAATCGCCGCCATTATGGGTGCACTGGTGGCGGATTCAGCAGCACTCGGACTGCACTGGCTTTACGACCCAGCTCGCATTGCACAGTTGGAAAAAATAAAAGGACTGGTTTTTTTACAACCGGACATCGAAAACTATGCCGATGCGAAAGGCTTTTTTGCGCACGGTAATAAAACTGTGGGTGATGCTTCCGGATATGGTGAAATCTGCTTGCTCATATTGAACCATTTAGCCATCCACGGTGAGTTCAACCGTGTTGAATATCAAACAGAATTCAGGAATTTTTTCGGCCCGGGCGGCGCTTATACCGGCTACATCGACTCACCAACACGCCAGACACTGCTTAAACTGATGCCATTGACGCCCGAGGATTTTCCTGAAAAATCTGGCGCCGATGATGACCAGTTTGCTGCTTTGGCGACCGTCCCAGTTATGACTTCGGTACATAGCGGATCCCAGAATGCGTTACTGGAAAAAATCGAACATGTTGTTCGATTGACCAATCATAACGATGACGCTGTCGCGGCTGCAAAATACGCAGCATCTGTTTTGTCAGCTGTACTCGACGGTAATCGGATTAATGATGCCTTGACACAGGCTTTGCCGCATGCCGGCAAAAAGCTGGAACCGTTAGTGACAGATGCATTGAAAATGGATGTATTAAATAGCGTTCAGGCTGCGGAACGTTTCGGGTCGGCATGCCATGTTCTTGAAGGGGTGCCAATGATTGTACATATCGCACGTCATGCAACAAGTTATCAGCAAGCGATTGAAGCTAATATCAGTGCAGGGGGCGATAGTTGCGGGCGCGCCATTATGCTGGGTGCAATTGTGGCTGCACACGCAGAACGACAGACTGACGGAAATGCAACTATTCCGTTTTCCTGGTTGGCAAAATATAACAAACTTTCCATTGCAGCAGATGCTTGCGCGCGACTCGAGGGTGTTTAGCGCGCGATTTCAAGATACCTGCCAACGTATAAATCTTTAAAGCCCGCATGATTAGAACCACATAAACAACGGTGTTATAATAGCGGATTTGTCGATTGATCCCCCGCAGGGACCACAGTATATAAAACCAATCACCAATCACGCAAGTTTAACTATTTATTGGTATGTATTGGGATAGCCGTTCGTAGATTCCGCATTTTAGAGCGTTGCCAGCGATAACCGACTGCCGTTTCATACGCTAATCTGCGGATTGGTATAATTATTTAAAATTTTCAGGGAGAGAAAATGAGTCACACGCTATATGAAACAAAAATTCAACGGGTACAACGCTGTGAGTTGGCCGTTCCTGGTTCAAGCCCGGAAATGTTTGAGAAAGCTTTAAAAAGCGGTGTGGATTTTGTTTTTCTTGATCTGGAAGATGCCGTAGCCCCGGACGATAAGCTGCAGGCGCGAAAAAATATCATCCAGGCGATCAATGACCTGGATTGGAAAGGACAAGGTATTACAGTATCAGTACGCATCAACGGACTCGATACGCAGTATATGGTTCGTGATGTGGTTGATCTTGTTGAACAGGCCGGTGACAAGATTGATACGCTGTTGATTCCTAAAGCCGGTGTTTATTCGGATATCTACATGGTCGAAGCAATGGTCAATCAATTGGAGATGCAGCAGGGATTGAAAAACCGGATAGGGCTTGAAGCGCTGATTGAAACTGCACTCGGCATGGCCAATGTTGAAGATATCGCACGCAATGGTTCCCGTGGACGACTGGAAGCATTACATTTTGGTGTTGCGGATTATGCCGCCAGTAATCGGGCCCGAACCACCAATATCGGCGGTCTTAATCCGGATTATCCCGGTGATCAGTGGCATTTTGCTATCAGCCGCATGACTGTCGCCTGCCGTGCGTATGGGTTGCGTCCTATCGACGGGCCTTTTGGCGATATCAAGGACCCGGATGGCTACAAACTTGCTGCACGGCGTGCGGCAGCTTTGGGTTGTGAAGGAAAGTGGGCTATTCACCCGACACAGATCACACTGGCCAATGAGGTTTTTACCCCACCAGAAACTGAAGTCGATAAAGCCAAGCGTATACTGGTCGCCTTAAAAGAAGCGGCTGCACAAGGTAAAGGCGCGGCCGCGTTGGATGGCCGCTTGATTGATGCCGCATCGGAAAGAATGGCCAATAACGTGGTAAGAATTGCGGATGCTATCGCCGCAAGAAAATAAATTTACTCTGAAAAGGCCGCGCAAGCGGCCTTTTCATTATGCTGCTATAAAAAATAAGTCTGAATAAAGCAACATTGATTAATTGAAAACATATGGTTTTTGTCTTCTAAACCATGCCAAAACAAATGCGATTGATGAGGAAATCGAATTGAACATCCATGAATATCAAGCAAAAGAAATTCTCGCGGGTTACGGCGTCAAGATAGCTGAAGGCGGCATAGCCTACAGTGTTGAAGAAGCCGTTCAGCGCGCAAGAGAGATCGAAGGCGACGTATGGGTCGTCAAAGCGCAAATTCATTCAGGTGCACGCGGTAAGGCAGGCGGTATCAAAGTCTGCAAGACACACAATGAAGTGGAGGTGGCCGCAGAAGAGTTGCTCGGAAAAACGCTGGTGACCCATCAAAGTGGGCCGACAGGCAAGCTTTGTTCGCGTGTATATATTGAATCCGGCACCAAAATTACCAAAGAAATCTATCTGTCATTTTTGATCGATCGCAGCACCGAGCGCGTCATCATGGTCGGTTCAGCTCAAGGAGGCATGGAAATCGAAACGTTGGCGAAAACGCACCCGGAAGCCATCATCAAAATTTATATTGAACCGGCCGTCGGTTTGCAGGATTTTCAGGCGCGTAAAATGGCATTCGCTTTGGGTTTGGATTCCTCTCTGTTAAACCATGCGGTAAAAACCATTAAAGGCTGTTATCGCGCATTGCGCGATCTTGACGCGAATATTCTGGAAATTAATCCGCTGGTGGTTTCCGCCAACAATGAAATCATCGCACTCGACGCTAAAATGGCGTTCGATGAAAATGCGCTGTACCGGCGTCATCGAATAGCCGAATTGCGCGATAACTCACAGGTCGATTCGCGCGAAGTGGCTGCTGCCGAAGTGGGTTTAAGCTATGTCGGTCTTGACGGTGATATCGGCTGCATGATTAATGGCGCAGGACTCGCAATGGCGACAATGGATATGATCAAACTTGCGGGCGGCGAACCCGCCAATTTTCTTGACGTGGGCGGTGGTGCTTCTGCAGAAAGAACCGAAAAAGCGTTTCGTTTGGTGCTGGCGGACAAAAACGTCAAAGCCATGCTGGTTAACATCTTTGCCGGTATCAATCGCTGTGACTGGATTGCCGAAGGTGTGGTGCAAGCGGTTAAAAACATCGGTATGCAGGTGCCCTTGGTGGTGCGTTTATCCGGCACCAACGTTGAAGAAGGCCGCAAGATCATTGCAGACAGCAAAATGAAAATAATCACAGCAGATACCCTGGCGGAAGCCGCAGAAAAAGTAGTGGCGGCGCGCAACCAGGTAGCTGGACAAGAAGGTTAGGGAGCATAAAGTGGCGATACTCATAGACGAAAAAACACGCATTATTGTTCAAGGATTTACCGGAAAAATTGGTACTTTTCATGCACAGGAAATGATCGATTATGGCTCCAATGTGGTCGGCGGCGTAACCCCCGGCAAAGGAGGTCAAACGCATTTGGGCTTGCCGGTATTTAACACCGTCAAGGAAGCGGTGCAGCAAGTAGGCGCAGAAGCCAGCATTGTATTTGTACCGCCTGCCTTCGCGGCTGATTCCATCATGGAAGCGGCGGATGCAGGGATAAAATACTGCGTTTCCATCACCGACGGTATTCCCACGCAGGATATGATGACCGTTAAAAATTTTCTGCGCCGTTTTCCGCGAAAAGAACGCATGATGTTGACCGGTCCCAACTGTGCGGGCACCATCAGTCCGGGCCGTTCCATGCTTGGCATCATGCCTGGTCATATTTACACACGCGGTAATGTTGGTGTTGTGGGCCGCTCGGGCACGCTCGGTTACGAAGCTGCCGATCAAATGCGTCTGCTTGGCATCGGTATTTCAACTTCTGTCGGTATAGGCGGTGACCCGATTATCGGCAGTTCGCATCTTGACGTGCTGGTAAAACTGGAACAGGATGCGGAAACAAAAGTTGCCCTGATGATTGGTGAAATCGGTGGTCCGATGGAAGTGGACGCAGGTATTTTCTTCAAGGAAAATATGACTAAACCACTGATTGCTTATATCGCCGGGCTTACCGCACCGGAGGGCCGGCGCATGGGACATGCCGGCGCAATTATTTCGTCAGCTGGCGAAAGCGCAGCTGAAAAGGTGGCGACACTCAAGGAACTCGGCGTTACTATTTGTCCTACTCCTTCACTTATGGGACAAACGGTTGCCGAAGTCATGGCTAAGATATAGTAATCTGTTGACTGATCATGCGCAGGCTGAAAAAAGGTAGCCATGATTGTGGTTACCTTTTTCAATTTGTGCCATGAATATTTATTGCATGCGGCATGGGCGCACAAACTATAATGACTTGGGTTTGTGTAACGACGATCCCAGCCGAAACGTTCATTTAACGAAAGAAGGCATTGCACAGGCGGAGGAAGCAGCGCTGGCGCTGCGTGATGTGGCCTTTGATCGCATGATCGTCTCACCATTGCCTCGCACACGCCAGACTGCGGAAATCATCAACCGCTATCATGCCGTCCCGATTGTGGTGGATGCCGGTCTTGCCGATATCCGATCTGGCTTTGACGGCAAGCCGGTACGCGACTATTTTGCAGCGATAGCCGATGATCCACTACGGATGCGCATGAACGGCGGCGAATCGTTGCTCGATCATAAACAACGCGTTTTGCGTTTTATTGACTGGCTAAAAAAGCAACAGGATAAAACGCCGCTGATAGTCGCCCATGAAGAGACCATGCGGGTATTCACCGCCTATTTTGAAGGGGGTGTTGAGGATCGTCAATTGAGGGGCATTCATGTGCGCAACTGTGAATTTAAGCATTATTTTTTAAATGGCTATCTAAGGGGTGTTAACGATTGTGGCCAGCTTTGATATATTAATTTCTATGTTGTCGCATGAAAAAGGCATGCATTTCTTTCAGTGCATTCGAATACAATACAAATTTTGTTGCAATTGCAAAAATCTGATATTCTAAAAACGCTTGAATTCAGCGAGTAATATTTTATTTTGTGTCACATTAACATAAGTTAATTGCGTTAAAAGGCGCATGTGAGAGTATTAACATTCACCAAGGGGTTGCTACCGAGCCCTGTCAATCAAATCTCTGGAATAGTCCATTTCAGGATTTGTTGATTTTAAAATCATGTATGTTCAATTTGATTGTTTTTCTTAATTTATAGGAGTTATTTCAATGAAAAAATATATTTTATTGCTGACCATTACTTTTGCGCTCTTTTTCATCGCGGGCTGTGCCGAACAAGGTCCTGCCGAGAAAGCAGGTGAAGCAATTGACGAAAGCGTTGAAAAAGGACTTGATGCAGTTGATGACGCTGCCAACGACGTTGAAGATAGTGCGGAAGAAGCGGGTGAAGCGATTGACGACCAGGCTGATGATATCAGTAGTGGGTACTAAAATCGTTGCAAGTTTGAAACTTCCTCGTCTGTTATGACCGAATGGACGAGGAGGCGAATATTAAATTGAATAATCACCATAATTTCCGCAGCTGTTAGATTACAGCTTGTTTTGTTACGTTATGAAGTTTTGCCAAGATTCAGCGGGGGCAGGTTAGACTGCACTTGAATAGCTTGATTAATTTATTTAAGGAGAAAGCTATCGTTATGGAATTTTCTGCACATTTACTCATGAGTGAATTTGTTACGCATGACGTGAAACGCTTTATTCTGGAAAAGCCCGAAGGGTTTAAGTTCGAACCGGGTCAGGCTGTGGAACTTGCTATCGATCATAGTCAGTGGAAAAATGAAAAGCGGCCTTTCACGCCTACTTCATTAACAGACGATCAAATTTTGGAGTTTATCATCAAAAAATACCCGGATCATCAGGGTGTGACACAAATGCTCCATCAACTGGAAAGTGGCGCCGTTCTGAAAATCAGTGAACCGTTCGGTACCATTGAATATAAAGGTCCGGGTGTGTTTATTGCAGGTGGAGCGGGTATTACACCTTTTATTGCTATTTTGAGGAATCTGGCAAGAAAAAATCAATTGGGCGGACAAACGCTAATATTCTCAAATAAAACACCTGCTGACATCATTAACGAAAAAGAATTTCGCTATTTACTGGGTGAGCGTTGCATATTGACCTGTACGGAAAACAGTGCGCCCGGTTACGACAATTCCTTGGTCGATAAAACCTTCCTAAAAGAAAAAATTAATAATTTTGATCAGCATTTTTATCTTTGTGGGCCTAGTGGTTTTATGGAGTCGATTACCGATGCTTTAAAGTCTCTTGGCGCACAGCCTGACGCGCTTGTTTTTGAACAATAATTGCAGCCATTCGTTCGCTGACAGAGTGGCCGCATGTACACATTTAAGATAACGTTTTAGGTTAGTTTACAGAGGTTGCCGAAAAACTGTCCGCGTTGCTGCTGCAAGTGTAAGAATAGGCTCAAAATATTTATTTATAGGCATGAACTTCGTTTTTTTCGCCTGTTTTGTTGGGTAATCGTTCGTCTCGAAAACGTTTATCAATGATCTATTCAGAGGATGAGGGAAGGTTTTGTTCTTTTTTAATTTTATCAAATTTAATAAATAAGGAGTTAGAACATGGCAGATGATAAATATCTAGGCAAATTGCTTTTTGCGGTCGGTTTGTTTTTGTTGCTGTTAGCTGTAACGATGCGAGTCGGCGCTGATTCAAAAATAGATTTAGGCGCAAGCGACTATATTTCCGGTAATGATATGAATGCAGAAAATATGATCGGTCGTGAGGTAATTGATAAGAACAAAAAAAAGATCGGACATGTTAAGGACTTGTTACTCGACAAAAACAACAAGATAGCATTCGCAGTTGTATTCGTTGGAGGGGTTCATGAGGTAAATCTCAATAAGCATGTTGCTGTTCCATTTGCTGAGCAGCGAATAAAAGCTGATCAAGCAGAAAAAAGCCTGGTACTCAATCTTACGTTACAAGAATTAGGCCAGGAACCTGAATTCAAACTTGGAGAATCTGATGCCGCTGGATTTGAGTACGCAATAAGCGCTGAAAGTCTCATTGGCATGGATGTTTTCGGGAAAAATGGTACTTTATTGGGAGAAGTTAAAGATCTGATTTTCAATAACAACAACGATGTTAAATACGTCATTGTTGTAACAAGTGGAATTGTGAATATCAGTGATAAACTAGTTGCCGCTCCTTACCATGAACTGAAAATCAATAAAGCCAAAGAAAGTGTTACTTTGGATGTAACAAGTCAAGAACTTGAAGACGCTCCTGGGTTTCAATACCGTCGACCTCGTCCTTGACAAATATTGCACGCGCAGTTACAAAACATTTTATGTAACTGCATTTTATCATTTTGCATTTGCATGGGCGCGTTACTGCAGAAATAGTTGTTAATCAGAAACATCCGTTTTAGCAGAATCTTGTGTCTGAATAGACAGCCCCTCTTTGAATGTAAGTGTACGATAGGGAAACGGGATTTCAATACCGGCCTCATCTAATGCTTTTTTGACTGCAGTAACAATTTCTCCGCGCGAACGTCGAATATCCACAGGTTTATTTCCGGTCCACCAGGTAACTTCAATATCAATACTACTGGAACCGAAAGCCTGTGGAAAAATTTCTATGGGTTGCGACTGTTCAACTGTATTGCAATTTTTAACCGCTTTTTCAATTACTGCAACCGATTCAGAAATATCCTCTGCATAAGCCACACCGGTTATGATGGTTACACGCCGGTATGGCTTGTTCGTAAGTACATTGACTGGATTTTTGAACAATGTGGAGTTCGGTACCAACACCAGTTCACCCGTAGTCAGGCGAATCTCTGTCATTCGAATATTCACAGATTCCACTTTTCCTGTAATACCCTGGCACTCTATGAAATCCCCGCTTTCAAAAGGAAAGCGCCACAGCAGGAGAATGCCCGCAAAAAAGTTTTCAAAGATATCTTGAAAAGCAAATCCAACCGCAATTGAAACAATGCCCAGGCCACCCAAAGCGGTTGTCGGAGTAAGACCGGGAAACCAGAACATGGCAGCCAGAAGCAAACCACTGATCCAGATGCCGATGGTAACCAGCCGAATAATCAGTTCCTGCAAAGATCTGCGCAATTTCCGAAAATTAAATAACCGGTG
>DOOY01000270.1 GCA_003514765.1 Nitrosomonas sp.
TAAACAAACAAGGTAGCTTCAATCCACTATGCTTTGTAACATTTTAATCTTGTAGTATCTTATTCATCGTAGAAAATCTTAATGAGGAGATCTTTCGATGTTCATGCCCAGACTGATTACTACGACACAGCTTCTCTTTTTGTTTTTTGTAAATATAGCGCTGGTGCTGGCCGAACCCCAACTCGGCACTTGGACCCAGGGTGCACCTGCACCGTCCAAACGCACTGAAATTGTCGCCTCGGCACTTGATGGCAAAATATATGCAGTGGGCGGTTTCAGCAAGCCGAATATCACAAATTTACTGGATTTTGCTATAAGCCGCGATGTCGAGATTTATGACCCGGAATCGGATAACTGGTCCGTAACAACACCGTTGCCTGAAGGGCGGCACCATGCCGGTATCGCTACACTTGATGGTTCTTTATACATTATTGGCGGGTTCGCCAAATCTGGCTTAACTGTATGGCATGCGGTCAACACTGTTTATCAATATAATCCCGCGACGCAGACATGGCTTGAACGGGCGCCAATGCCGACATCCCGCGGCGCACTGGGAATAGCTGCTTATCAGGGCAAGTTATACGCTATCGGCGGCTATGACGGCGCGCAAAACTCAGGCGCAACTGAAATTTATGACCCCAAAACGGATAGCTGGACGACAGGCGCGCCATTGCTGGCACCACGCGATCATCTGGCAGTCGCTGCGGTTGGTTCCAAAATCTACGCGATAGGTGGCCGTTCTAATCTGAAATACCGGCAAAACACAAGTATGGTCGAAGCTTATGACCCGATAACCAACCAATGGCAAACCAAAGCCAATCTGCCTACCGCACGAAGCGGCATCGGTTCCGGCGTAATCGACGGACAAATTTATGTACTCGGCGGGGAATCAGGCGAAGGCACGTTTGACAATAATGAAAAATATCTCCCCGATGAAGACCGCTGGATAACAATGTCCCCCATGCCAACGGCGCGCCATGGTTTAGGGGTCGCTGTCGTCAACGACCGTCTTTATGCAATCGGTGGAGGTCCGACACCTGGCGCGTCATTTAGTCAGATCAATGAAATCTTCTTCATCCCGCAACCGCAAGATGATTAAATGTAACAAAGCTATTTATATCAAAGTTTAGATTTAATCCATTATCCAAGGACAATTTTTGTATTGTATTAATTTTTAACTGAGCCAAGCATTCAATCACTCCAAGCACGCCATCCTTTCAGCATTGGAAAATACAATCCCAACCGTATGGCCCGCATATCGATCTTTCGAAAAAAATCAGCGTAATCATTAAGCTGATGCCGGTATCTGTCTTGCTCCCTGTCAAGAAACAGTTCAACTCCAGAACCTTCATGGCTGCTAATTTTGTAATCGATAATCCATCGAATATTATTCGCATCACAAAAAGTTCGGTCTATCACATAATCAACCACGCTGCCATCAACCACGCCTGTCAGCCTCAATTCATTCCGGGCTTTGTGTTGCTCACCGAGAATCCATCGTCCACGTCGATCCGTTATGGTATTGGTCAACGCAACCACAATGCGGTCAACCGCCTGCTCCAGCGTTTTATCATCTGCACTCAGTCCGTTCTTTTGCAATCCATGTGCAAACTTCTTGCGCATGGATTGCACGCGCTTTGCATCCCATCCTTTCAGTTCGTCTTCTGCAATTTGTTGCAGCCAGCGATGCACAATACTGCCAACATGCTTCGCTACTTCACCTGCCCATGAGAACTCAATTTCATAATTCAAGTTTGTAATAATGTGTGATCGTTTCCAACTAACCGCTTTTGGCGCTTCCGGCAGTTGCCAATCTGTCGTCAATCTCAAGATAGATTGATCGATATATGTTTTTTTATAGCCTTCATCTGCTTTTTCACTCTGATGCAGTTGCAATTCCTGCAGCTGCATTTCAGTTGCACTGATATAAATCTGCTCAACTGCCGGCCATAGTCTTTTTAATAAACTGCCTGACCTGGGTTGCTGCAACACTGGCTCGCCATCTTTCACACCGACATGCGTGTGCCCAAACAGATGCAGATATTTTTTAGCACGTGTTGCCGCGACATACAGCAAACGCTCCGCCTCATAGTTCTCTTTTTTGCGCTCAAGTAATTCCATCCATACATTAATGGAATCATTTTCTTTCCCAACTTCCTGAATGGGGGCCAGAAATAAATCAGTTTCGCTGACATCAAGCGGAATCAGCTCATTACCATCCGTGCGCTCACAACGTGGTTGCTCCATCCAATTGAGCAGTTGTCTATCTCTCGTTTTTTGGGAAAAACCCAGTCCTGGCACCAATACAGTATCAAACTCAAGTCCTTTGGACTTATGGATGGTCATAATCTGCAATTGCGCATCCGCATTGAAATCTGCGGAAGCAAAAAGCCTTGCCAACCCTTCTTCAAACTTTACAAAGTCCGGTATATTTCCAGCTTTTTCATGTTTTTCAAGATATTTCAAAAAAATCATTGCGTCATTCAACGAATCTGCAATTGGTTTATCTTGTACAATTTGCGTATCTGCTGCCGCTTTCACGCTTCGTGGATGATCAGTAAATGGCCTATAAATGCAACCAGGCCCGCCTAACGCCTGCCAGGCGGACTCTACTGTTGTACGCAGCAATTGACGATATCGATTTTGCATACACTGTACGAATACTTTATTAACACGCCGCAATCTTTCAATGCCATCATGAGAAAGGGAATGCCAACAGTTTTCATCACCGATCAATTCCCATATTGTGTGGGTTTTCCACGTTGATTGTTCATCATGATCGCTTGTTTGACCGGATATCAGGATCTGTAAATCGTCAAGCTGCAAACCACACCAGGGCGCACGCAATACTGCCAGCCACGCCAAACGATCGGCCGGGTTCGATAATGCACGTGTGAGCATCAATAAATCCTGCACCACCGGTTTATGGTAAAGCGAATCAATTTCCACTGCACGAAACCGCAAACCTGATGATTTCAAAGTTGTAACAATTTCTTTTAAATGACTGCGATTACGCACCAGAACCGCGATTGAATCTGTCGGATTTTGTTGTCTGGATTGCAATATAACCGCCAGCACTTTGGCCGCTTCGGCAACGCGATCTTTCTCAAAAGCCGGATGTACGGTAACCGCCCGGCCAGAGCGTTCAGCATGTACTGCTATTGACGGCGTATATGGCACCGCACCAACGGCAATATCCTCATAAGCAGGCATAATTTGTTTAAAAGTATTGTTAATCCAATCGACAATTCCCTGTTGTGAACGGAAATTACTGCACAATGTAATCGGTTGCGGCTTAACAACGCCGATCCCGGTCTGGCGTGCTTGTAAAAACAGACCCACTTCCGCCTCCCGGAACCGATAAATTGATTGCATGGGGTCACCCACAACAAACAAACTTCTGCCGTCATCAGGCTCCCATGCAGCTACCAGTTTTTCAATCAGCTGATATTGGCTGATGGAAGTATCCTGAAACTCATCGATCAATAAATGTTTAATACGATAGTCCAGCGCCAGCGCAAGATCTGTGGGCATCTCACAATCGCCGAGCGCTGCAAGTGCGCTTTGGGATACCTCAGTAAAGTCAACCTGACCGGTTAATTGAAATATGATTTTCAGTTGCGCCACTGCATGCGGCAGCAGCCGCGTGATAGCGCCCAGTATTTCCCATTGATTGTCGCTGTAAGCGGGTGACGGCAATTGCCGTATATCCTGAAGAGCCTGTTGCAAAACATCGTCTGCTTTCAGCACATTGATTACATTGATCA
>DOOY01000217.1 GCA_003514765.1 Nitrosomonas sp.
CACTTATTTCTTCACGGTTCCTTAGAATATTTAATTGACAACTCGCTTGTCATTAAAATAAAATGACAAGCGAGTTGTCGTTATGTTGTTGAGTGCGAATGAATGACAGAAACCAATGAAAAGGAGCTATACCAGATTATCTGGCTGATACGCAGGCTTTTTCGTGCCTTGGCGCAGAAGTCCGGTGAGCATCTTGAAGATTATGGAATTTCTGTTGCGGATAGGGCGGTAATGGAATTTCTTTACCCCCAGAAAAAACTGTCTGTTCCTGAAATTGCCGGGCAATACAAGGTGTCCAGGCAGCATGTGCAGGCCACCGTTAATTCGTTACTTGCTCACGGATTGATCGACGCGCAGGATAATCCGCGTCACAAACGCTCTCCGCACCTAACGCTCAACGCCAGGGGACGTGCGTTATTTGAAACAGTTTTGCAAAAAGATGAAGATGCAATCAGACAATTGTTTTCTCATCTTGCAATCGACGAAGTGCAAATCACGCGAAAAACGCTACAGTCTTTATTAGATAAACTTGATTGAGGTGTCAGTCATGCTTGATAATCGTTTGAAACATATACTTTTTGTGATTTGTCTGTTTTCAGTGGCTTCCGTTGCCGCATTATGGTCGTGGAATACGCTGTCCGAACTCTTCAATTGGCCATTCGCGCAGTATAAGCATGTGTTAGCAGTCTTTATTTTGTTTATGATTGTGAAATGGAGCTTGTTTGGTAAACATCGTACTTGGAATTCATTTGTCAAAGGTAATCCTGATCACTCTCTTTAACAAATCCCGGTGCAATGACTTTAAGTTGCTGCACCGTTGGATTTTAATACTATCAATGGCGTGTGGATATACCAATCAATGGCCCGCTGTTAATAGAATATGCTGATTTCAGCATATTTTTTCGATCTGATATTGATTCTATTGATTTAAGTGCTCATTGAAATCTATGGATAGCTGGAAGATATGACAAAACCCTGTTGCATATCCAGTATTGCAGTTATTACGTATATTCTGCCGGTGCTGATCCTGTTGTCCGGTTGTGTACATCAGCAATCTGTCGGCGAGCCTTATCCGCGTTGGGGGGAAGAACACAGTACTCCCCGGTCTGACGACAATCCGCCGTTGACTCTGCGGGTATTGCCGCCATCGGAAACGGCCTTGCCGGTTGCTTGTATATTGCTCGTTCACGGGATGAATGAATATATTGGGCGCTACGGCGATGTGGCGCGGTATTTTTCCAAACAGTTTCTTGTCGCCGGTTTCGATTACTATGCCCATGGTTTGTCTAATCCGGTATTGCATCGGGCAGACAAGGCGCTTAATTCCGGTGATGAAAGACAAGATGTCAGCCAGGCTTACTTAGCGCAAACGCCGCTTTACGATTTGGAGCCCATGCGCAGGGATCTCGATTATGCGCTTAAAAAAACAATACAGATTTGTGATGCAAGGAGTGGCTCCAAAAAGCCGGTGTTTCTTGTTTCGCATAGTTTGGGTTCTCTCATAACCGCCTCCTATTTGTTGCAGATGCAAGATGAGGAAGCGAAAAGTCTGATCGGGCGCGTGCAAGGCGTGATATTGCTGGCTCCGGGTTTTGCGGTTAGTGAACCGCCGGGTTGGCGCGGTTGGTTGGCGGGACCATTGATCAAGCTGTCTTTCCACGCTGAAACACATTTTCTGAATCCCCAGAATGATTCCCTGCCACTGTTATTGCTCAATCAGATGCTGTCGCTGGTGACCGTGCCGGTATTGGACGGATTATTCGAAGTATTTTCCTGGCCGGGATTGCGGTATGTTTTTACCCCAACCACACCTGATTGGGTTGTCGATTATCTGACAGATAGTGAAAAAGAAAAATTGCGCCTGCAAACCGATGGCTGGATTATCCGCCGCAGTTTATTGCGTTATATAAAAGGGATTGAAAATGAAATTGTTCAGTTTCGTCGTCATATGGATGATTTCGCCGTACCTTTTTATTTGATTTATTCGGTCCATGACCCCATCACTGCCGCATGGGGCAACGAAGATTTTGTCAGCGCCACGCTTAATAATCATCCGGACAATGCATATCTGGCGCTGCCGGAGCTGCGTTATCATCAGCATTTATTTTTAACAAAACCGTGCAGAAATGACATTTTAAAGCGTATTGAACAATGGCTGGATCGGCGAATTGCTGTTTTGAAACATGCGGAAGCAGAAATCCACTGAGATGGTTTATATTCAACGGATATAAGTACCGATCTGAGACAGTACAGGCAAGTCGGAAATATTATTACATTTTTATAAATCCCGGATAAAGATACGGTAGCATAGTATGTTTTTATCTGACAAATTGAATAACTATGCCTGTTAATATCCCCACTTTATCTGCCGAGCATTTGTTGCCGGTACCGGGCGTGTCGCTTGGTACTGTCGAGGCCGGTATAAAAAAAAGTAACCGCAAGGATTTACTGGTGATGACGCTGAATGAGGATGCGCATGTCGCCGGTGTTTTTACACAAAACCGTTTTTGCGCTGCGCCGGTTGTGGTGGCGAAGAACCATCTGGCAAAATCTTCTGTGCATGCATTGGTGGTAAATACCGGTAATGCGAATGCGGGTACCGGAGAAACCGGCTTGCAGCATGCCCGTGAGACTTGTAGGGTACTGGCGGACTTGTTGAGCTGTGAGCCGCATCAGGTGTTGCCGTTTTCCACCGGTGTAATCATGGAACCTTTACCGGTTGATGCGTTGGTTAAAGGATTGCCAGCATCGCTGGCGGATCTTAAACCGGATAACTGGTTTGCCGCGGCGGAGGCGATTATGACGACCGATATCGTGCCGAAAAGCGTATCCAGGAAAATTGAATTGAATGGCGCAACCATCACGATTACCGGTATTGCTAAAGGTTCGGGGATGATTCGCCCGAATATGGCAACCATGCTTGGCTTTATCGCAACAGACGCCAGAATCAGTCAGGCCATGTTACAGCGGATGGTGCACAATGCAGCAGATCAATCGTTTAACTGCATCACGGTCGATGGCGATACTTCAACCAACGATGCTTTCATATTGATGGCGACAGGCTGCGCAGATCATGCCGAAATCTGCGAACGGGAGAGCGTGGCATTCAAGCAGTTACAGGAAGCGGTGACTGCAGTTGCTGCTGCGTTGGCGCAGATGATCGTGCGTGACGGCGAGGGTGCAACCAAATTCATTACCGTACAGGTGGATGCTGGACGGCATGTGAATGAATGTAAACAGGTGGCATATGCTGTTGCGCATTCGCCGCTGATTAAAACCGCCTTTTTTGCGTCTGATCCGAATCTTGGCAGAATTCTGGCGGCAATTGGTTATGCGGGTATTGATGATCTGGATGTTAATCGAATACAACTATATCTTGGCGATGTACTGGTTGCCGAGAATGGCGGACGTGCGCCGGCATATCGCGAGGAAGACGGTCAGCAGGTGATGAATCAGTCTGAAATTATCGTGCGGATTGTGCTGAATCGCGGTGCCGCATCGGCTACCGTATGGACATGTGATTTTTCTTACGATTATGTAAAGATAAACGCAGATTATAGAAGTTGATTTTTTCAATTCAGCGTGTTGATGGCGTCTGAATTGTTTCAAAGTATAAATATGGATAAGCTGGAACAACTGTGTGATCGTGCGGACAGGCTTCTGGATCGTCTGGAGAATTTCCTGCCGGCTGTACAACCCGAGCCGGATTGGCAAGACGATGCGGCGTTTCATTGGCGCAGACAAGGTGACACAGGTTTTTTTCAACCAATTTTGCATCCGCACCAAATTACACTGGATGCGTTATATGGCATTGATGCGCAGAAGCAACGGATTGATCAGAATACCCGGCAGTTTGTGCAGGGTTTTTCCGCAAATAATGTACTTTTGACCGGTGCGCGGGGAACGGGTAAATCCTCGTTGATCAAAGCATTGCTGAATCAGTACGCAAACGATGGACTGCGTCTGATCGAGGTTGAAAAACAACATCTTATTGATTTGCATGAGATCGTGTCAGTTATTTGCCGGCGACCGGAGCGTTTTATTTTGTTTTGCGATGATTTGTCTTTCGAAACAGATGAGCCGGGCTATAAGGCGCTCAAAGTGGTGCTGGATGGTTCCGTCGCTACCGTTTCAGATAATGTATTGATTTATGCGACGTCCAACCGGCGGCATATGGTGCCGGAGTATATGCGTGATAATCTCGATACCCGTCATCTGGGCGAAGAAGTGCACCCGAGTGAAACGATAGAAGAAAAGATTGCTTTGTCGGAACGCTTTGGTCTGTGGATTTCTTTTTATCCGTTTGACCAGACGCAGTATCTAGATATTGTGAACCACTGGCTGGCCGATTTCGGTATCGCCGAAATGGATACAGAGACACGAATGGAAGCATTGCAGTGGGCGCTGGCGCGGGGTTCGCGCAGTGGCCGGGTGGCATGGCAGTTTGCGCGCGATTGCGCAGGCAGGCGCCAATGCGTCAAATAGTGGTTTGGGTATGATTGCGGCTGGTTCA
Organism: Nitrosomonas sp.; assembly: GCA_003514765.1. GTDB lineage: Bacteria > Pseudomonadota > Gammaproteobacteria > Burkholderiales > Nitrosomonadaceae > Nitrosomonas. The sequence goes on from DOOY01000217.1 coordinate 4,514, forward strand.
TCGGCGGCGTTTGTAGAGGTTGCCGCTGCTGTCATTATACAGCCTGATGGCCGTTTTTTGCTGGCATGTCGCCCCGAAGGCAAACCGTATGCCGGTTATTGGGAATTTCCGGGTGGTAAAGTTGAGGCTGAAGAAGCGCCATTACAGGCACTGAACAGGGAGTTACAGGAAGAGCTTGGCATACAGATTCAAAAAGCCGAACCGTGGATAACGCGCATATTCAATTATAGTCATGCAATCGTACGTTTGCATTTTTTTCGCATTACGCAATGGCACGGAAAACCCTGGGGGCGTGAAGATCAACAATTATCCTGGCAATCGTCAGATAATATAACGGTCTCGCCGATGCTGCCGGCAAATGCACCGGTATTGCGTGCGTTGTCGCTGCCACCGGTTTATGCGATTACGCATGCATTACAACTGGGTGTTGATGTTTCGTTACAGCAGATCGAACAGGCTTTGCGAAACGGGTTGCGCCTGATCCAGATTCGGGAAAAAGAGATGGACGCCAAGACGCTGCGGTTTTTTTCAGAAAAAGTTGTTTTGCTCGCACATGATTTTGATGCACAAGTTTTGATGAACAGCAATATAACATTGTCCCGTGAATTAGATGCTGACGGTGTGCATTTGACTGCGCCGCAACTGATGGCCTTGTCTGAGCGTCCTGATCCGGAGTGTGGCTGGTGCAGCGCTTCCTGTCATAATATGGAAGAGCTTTATCAAGCTGATAAGTTGGGCCTTGATTTTGTGGTGCTGGGCCCTGTATTGCCGACTTTGAGTCATCCCGAAATAAAACCGCTAGGGTGGCGGAGGTTCGCGGCTTTGATTCGTCATTATCCGCTGCCGGTATATGCGTTGGGCGGTTTGGAGCCGGGCGATCTGGCGATTGCTCAGGAACTGGGTGCTCATGGTATCGCCATGATGCGAAGCATAGATGGATTATAGCTTCATTGAAGCGTTGATTGGCTTTGTGATGTTGTGTTTTTTATTTATCGCCGTGTTGTTCTTCGTTTTCTTCTGCAGTTTCTTCGGCTTCCGGAATACGATAGGATTCCTGTGCCCATTGCGCAAGATCCATCGTTTTGCAGCGTTCAGAGCAGAAAGGGCGAAATGAATTGTTTTGATTCCATACGGCTGATTTTCCACATTGCGGGCAGTTGACGGTGCGTTGTTTCATGCTATTCGTGCGCTAATTATTTGAGGAGTACTCGACTTAATATGATAAATAAACGTTCTGTCGCATTCTGTCGTCAGTTTTAAACTAAGGAGTCGTTCATAAATAGCTGTAACACTTGGATCGCATCT
>DOOY01000336.1 GCA_003514765.1 Nitrosomonas sp.
AACGGCAACTAGCGATAAATCTGAAAGAAATGGACACTGTGCTGGATCATCTATAACAAAATACTGTAACTTTAATTTTTCAGTTCATTAAACCTATTTCAACATTGATTGTATCTATTGAGCGGTTCTGCAATATAGGAAATCATCGAATCCAAGCTGTATACTGTAAAAAACCCTAGAAGTCATCCATAAAAAACGGTTAACGACCAATGCCGGACTGTTCAGCCCACGCTGGTCGCATTTCCGTTGCATCGAGTAGCACGGTGCAAATTTTCAACTATGAAGAAATGATTCCTTCCGTTATTTAAAGAGCTTGAATGTCTCGGATTCAGCTATAAAATTTAATCAGGTATGGTTGAACGCTATCTCCGCTAACACTTGAATAAAACAAATTAATGTTATTGATTATTATTGTTTTTTCTATAAATAGATAATATGCAAAGTTCCGGATAGTGAAGATTAAAAAAATTCAAAAGTTTTCTCAAGATTAACTCTGCATGTAAAGTAAATTTATACTTTGCCAGTGTACGGCAATCGTCTAGATACATAAAACTTACGTTCGTAAAGCCTCTGCGAGAAAAAACGCTATTCAATTGTGACTTTGTGTTCATTTTGTACTCAACAGGAAAGGTGTCGCGTTCCTCTGTATTCCAAAAAAAACGTTTTGGCGCATGATGCGCCCAGAATGGGGTAAGCATGGTAATTATGGATACGGGTGACCACTTGTAAATTGTATATACAATGACATGAGCGCCGCTGGCCGCCACTCTGTCAATTTGGGTTGCCAGTTCATCGGGATCTGCTACATGCTCAGCAACCATACGTAGCGTAATCAGATTATAGTAATTTTCTTCCTTGACACTATCCGCAAAACCCAAATATGCGCGATCCAGCAATTTGTTATCCTGCACATTTGGGCTTGGATCGACTCCGACGGTTTCTTGTGCACGGGATGTCAGAATTTTTGCGAGTCTTTGATTATCTGGAAAGATGTCTCTTCCACAACCGATGTCAAGCCACTTGTCGCTTTTTTTAAGAATGGAGACGATTGATGCTTGGTAATAATCTTCCGGAGTAAAGTATGCAAATTTTTTCCTGATTTGAGGGCCTTCTCCTTTCGGGTTGCTCCCATAAGTAAAACGGAAAACGCTTTTGACAACATGTTCCAGCAAATTTTTCATAAATTTTGGGCAAGATCGTAATGACTGGTTTGACTTTTTAAATATCTATCAATGCTGCATTATGTCAAAGTATAGCATGCACTTACGATAATACTGTTCATGTTCAAATCTTGATGTTGCTCCCACTCATTTTGAGGTTTGACTTGAAATATTTCAGTGTCCATTTCATAACCCAATTTAACTGAATTAACTGAAATTACTTGGATGTGGACTATTTGTTTTCCATGGTGTTGATGAATGCATTGGCTTCATTAATTGATTTTTCCATGGAAGATATCAATGCAGAAACATCCGACTCAATGTTGCCGAGTTCGCTTTTGAGTGAAGCGATTGCCTGAGCATTCAAGTTGTGTTTCAAAAACATAACCTGATCTCTGAAAACACTGAGTATCGGTTCGATTTTGGCTTCGGCGCTTTTCATGGAAGTAATTAACTGACGGTAATGTGATCTTGTAGTATTTAGTTTATTCTGACTGCTGCGCTTCATATTGGCATTGCTGTATTGCGTAATTTCCTGCTCCCACTCGTCAAATAACGCCTGAGATACATCTTCGATATCTTCAATACGGGTTCTGACTTCTTCAGCCTTGCTGACGCTGGCCTCGTACTCATCATTGAGCTTGGTATAAATGGCTTCCAGATCGCCGCCCCTAAAATTGGTGGCTGCGGTAAACTGCGCGAGTGCAGACTTGAATTGTTCTTTGGTTTCTTCCTGTGTATCACGTGCTTTTTCCACACGATGCACCATTACGTCTCTTTTGGGAATGCCGATTTTTTCCAGACCTTCGTAATACATGGTCGAACAGGCGCCCAGTATAAGTAACAAAGCAAATGCAAGTAAGAAGTATTTTGAGTTCATGGTTTTCTCCATAACATGGTTAGACTGTGGATTAAAAATGAGTGCTCAACGTATGATACCGCGGCGCAGTAGTTGCCACATGACTTTAAAGCCCCAAATGACCGGGTGACGGCGCAACATGGGTGTGATTTCAACACTCACACCGGTATGGCGTTCTATTTTCCAGGCGGCATATTCCAGGCAATCACTAAAAGTAAGGGTGGCCTTCGATAAGCGTAAGACTGACAGGATACGGCCTTGCCACCGTCTCAGCCGCCAATGTCGTAGCGCACGTCTGCGTGTGGCGGCAGTATTCTGACACAAATAAGTATCGCTTTCTGGTTGATAGTTAAAAACTTCGGTCAACATCGGATAAGCGGCTTTTGTCAATTGTGTGAAATCATGCAGGTTCAGTGTGGCCAGATGTCGGGCACGGGTTTCCTGTTCTGCGCGCAATTCGGCTGCGTAACTTAGCATCAGGCATCGCGTCCAGATGTCTGCTACCGTGAAAGCGTTATTTTCCAGCGTCTTCCCGCCCGATGCCAAAAAAGTGATAACCGACTGGGCGAGCGCGTTGAAAATGCGTTGCCGGTTTTTTTCATCACGTGCATAAAGTAACCGTGATGGTTGTGCGAAACGCGCCCAAATGTAGGAATGAAACCAGTACTGTGTCCCCTTTTCAAAATCAGTCGTGGAGATGACTGCGTATTTGGCACGCAACGTTCTGTCTTGGTGCGATACCTCGAGATAAAACACATTGGGCGCCAGCCATGCGTTGAGAAGACTTAAGTAGCGATGGGTATAAGCGTTCTTATAATCATCAACCAGTACGTAAAGATCAACAATACCTTCGTCAAGATCGCCGGTGCGCAGGCATGATCCATAAAGAATAATGCCATCAGCAGCCGTTCCGTAGCGCTTTAGCAAAGCTTCCACCAGTATCGGGAAGTCGGGTGAGACACTGCGCGTACTTTGTGCAGCGACTGCGGCTATTAACTTCTCAGGGATTGGTTCCGGCAATGTTGTCAGAGCGTTGGTCATAGTTGTATAAGCTAAAGCACTAG
>DOOY01000081.1:0-2254 GCA_003514765.1 Nitrosomonas sp.
GAAAGGTAGACATCAATCATATTACCGTGTTTATCAATAACAAATATGTCCACTTTCCGTTAACCTTCACACAGGTTTCATCAGCCCGCCAACTGTAACCCATCGTCGGCCTGTAATAACGGCGCATAATGCTGAGCCCAACGATAAAGCGTTGTGTGATCTACTTCAAATCCACGTTCCAGCATCATTTCTTCCAATTCACGATAACTGATCCCGTATTTACAGCACCATCCAACTCAGCTCAGGATCACATCGCCCTGGTAATGTCGCCACTTAAAATCGCTCATTGCTTACGCGTCCCAAAAATTGGATTATGTTCACATCATTAGATTTTTACAACAAAACCCTTCCGGGAATGCAGAAGGCGCAGCGAGGAATGCGATGCACTCGCTGAGAAATTAAATCTTTCATTGAGGCCACGAATCAAACCGTTGAATTTGCTGTCGTCAGTGACAATATTGCTGTCATTGTTCTTGGCGGATCAGGAACCGATGCTGTGCCTTTGGCTGGTGCTTCATGTTTCCATCTCCAGCGACCTGATAGATACATCGACACATAACCATACCGTTTCTCGCCCAAATCCTTCCAGATAGCCTTTTCCCAGCTTCTTGAATGTTGTTGTCGCTCAGCATGCACGAACCCATTTCACGACCCTAATTTAATGTGCGGGCTTATTAGCGCATTCACGAATTTATATCTGAATTGAGAATTGTTTCTTATTTAAGACAAAAAAAGCACATATAAAACATGTAATTAATAAATATCGATGATTGTGCATCAATGATTGACAACAATTTCTTTCTGGTTATTTGATAGAAAAAAACCAACCAATTGATTATCAACGAATAATTAAATTGGCACGAATTGTGCTTACTGCTTTAACCAATAAGAAAAATCTTTTAATAGCTTTAATTTTTATCAAGGTAAATTTCAAGATGCACTTCATCAAACACAGCAATAATTATTCCCCTTATTTTTACTCTTTCACTACTTTAAAGCTTCAGGCTTTTATGTCTGTATCACGCAATTTTCAAGTATGACTTTTATTATTTACGGAGGTAAAAACCTATGAACTCACTTAAATTTCTCTTAGCACTGACACTCTGTCTGGTAGTTTTTAGCGCAAATATTCAGGCCAAACCTAGCCAAAGCAGCAGTTCTTCAGCATTTGAATTCGCGCTGATTGGTGATGTTCCCCATGATGCAAAAGATTTATGGAAATTCGACAATGTCGTTAAAGAAATCAATTCCGATAAAAAATTAAACTGGGTATTGGCATTACAGCCTGGTGACATTCGGAACATTGCACTGCCGTGCACCGATGAACGGTTTGAAAATCATCTTGACCGGTTTCAGCAATTTGAAATTCCATTAATTCTCACGCCGGAAAATATCGAATGGACTAACTGCCATCACGCTTTTGACAGCTCCCGGCCGCTTGAAAGGCGCTATGACACCACTAATTTATTTCAACCGTCTGAAAGATTGGCCCGCTTACGCGAGATTTTTTACCCGGAACCTGTCAAAACCCAGACAAATGACCCTGCTTATTCAGAGTCAGCCGAGAACATGCACTGGATGAAGAATCATATCCTGTTCGCAACGATAAATATTGATGGCAGTAATAATGCGCAGGCAGTTGATGGCGAAGCCGGGACTGCCAACGCAACACTTACATGGATACAGGAAGTCTTCAAGCAAGCAAAAGCACACAATGCACGGGGCGTGTTTTTGCTATTTGAGGCAAACCCGGCGGACTCAAAAGAAAATAATCCAGGGCGAGCTGAATTTAAAAAGATTCTTACTGCATTTGAACGCGAGTCTGTCAAATATGGAAAACCAGTCGTCCTGGCACATAGCGGCTCAAGCTATTTCCGCATGAATCAATCAATGTCAGGCAGCACCGGTAATCAAAAGACAGAAAACGTAATAAATGTAAAAACTTTTGATGCTGATGAATTCCACTGGTTGCGCGTAACGGTTAATCCGGAGTCAAAGAAGGTTTTTACCATTCATCGCGAAATAGTAGAAAAAAATCTTGAACATCATTCCTCTATCAAACAAATCAAAGGAGATAACAACAGACTTAAAGAAAGAGTAAAAGCAAACAATCTTTAAGGAGCCGTAAGAAATAAGTGTGAAATTGGGTGCGTCTGGGGAATGCAATGCAAGGCGAGAGGATGAGTCATAGCAAGGCTATGGCGACGACGAACAACGCCGCAGTGTGCCCGCCAGATGCGATCCAAGTGTTACA
>DOOY01000081.1:2359-3979 GCA_003514765.1 Nitrosomonas sp.
TATTTATGAACGACTCCTAAATCAATTGCAACAATGTTTAACGGGCAGGCTACTTATGTTGCAGTTTTCTATCCGGCAGGTCCGTTTTCAGTTGCCGTTGACACCAAAATTCAACCACGGCAACACCAATAAAAATCCCAAAAGATTTTTGTTGATGGAGCCTGAAGAGCAATGCAGGAATATAAACAATTTAGGAGATTTTTTTGATGAAAAAGTTAGCGCATGTCTTTCTGTTGGCGCTTATATGCTTACTTATTATGCCGGTGAGTTTCGCGGTTGCAGAAGAATTCCAGGATACATCTGAAGACGAATTTCTTGATGATGAATATGAAGATGAATTTCAGGACCATTTTCACCATCGATTTCCGCGGCCCATAGTGACCGCTATCGATTATCACACGCGCAATATATATCTTTTCAACTACAAGCGGGACAAGGTGGTGATAATAAACCCTGTTACGATCGAAGGCTGGCCCGGAGATGTGCCATTACAGCACACAATGATCATGCCAAGAGGCAATAGATTATATGTGACAACAGATAATACGGCAGACCATCCCGCGTACATCGCCGCTTTGAAAATTAAAAGAATTAATTGGGGAGGTGGTACTGCGGAAATGGTGGTGGACAGGCTATTACAGGTAGAAGCGCCCGGCGCTCCGGCTGAATTGCCTTTTGTAGAACCGGTCAACGATGTCCAGGCGACGCCCGACTGGATATTGCGTTCATCGGCCCAAACGCACGGACCGACAATATTACCCCATTCAAATTTTATCTATTTCACCGAATGGACATCTGACAGAGTCCGCGTCATTAACCGCAGGACTAACGAATTTGCCGAGGTCGATCCGATCATCATACCGGGTTATACCGAACAAACCCATGGCGTCATGTTCAACAAGTCGGGAACCATTGGGCTTGGAAGCGGATATTTCTTTGATAACAGCGTGATCGACCGGTACAAAGTCAACAGAAGAAATGGCCAACTGGAAGCCGTGAGTCAAATCATGCTTGGCACTGAAGAAGAACATGCGGCTTTCTCTCATTATGTATTTTGGCTGGATGATCGCTATGCACTGACCGCCACGATGCAACTCGACAAAACCTCTTTAACGCCCTCTACCACCAAAGCGATTATTCCTCCCAGCGTGTGGATGATCGATGCCTGGGAAGGGACTGCGACCAAAATCATCAATCATACCGATAATGCCGATGGGGCGGGCGTCTTCCGCTCTGCGACCGATATTGCTGTGGTCGGCCACAAGCTTTATATCGCGGAGGAAGATTCGATCGATCCTACATTTGCCGATGATGGATACATTTCGGTTTTCGATATCAGTGATCGCTATAACCCGATATTCATAAAAAGATTTAAACCTGGCGAAGAACTTCCCCAAGGATTTGCCGTCGCGCACACACTCAGCCCGACACCTGATGGCCGGTACATCATGATGGCAAGCTGGGTCACGGGATATGTGATCAAAATCGATACCATGACGGACACCGTTGCCAAGGTGTTTGGGCCTGACGACGGCCTCGTAATGCCGCATGGTTTGTTTGCTGCAGGCTCCATTCGTTAAGGAAACGCTGATTAATTCGCCGGGCAGTTCACTTGCGCAG
>DOOY01000249.1 GCA_003514765.1 Nitrosomonas sp.
CAGGATCGAACCGCTTGGACTCTATCTGATTAACCGGCACCAACGTTACGCCGACGATTGTCTGGACGCAAATCGCTACCATAAGGCCTGGAAAAAGACAGCAAAAGGAGAAGCATGGCCAGACCATTTACAGCGTGAACAAAAAACCGCAGCCTCCGAACCCGGCGCTGAATTTACGATGCTGGTTCAGCAGGGTCTGCAGGATACCGATCCTGGTATAAAACGTGCACTGGAATTATTCGGCAACCCTGAACTGATTGGCTTACCGGTGCATTATCCGCTAAACAATTCTGGTCGAATGGAAATAAAAGGGTTTAAGTGGTTTGTAGATAATGACATACAACAGCATGGTCAACATCTTGCAAGCATCACTGCAAATACAATTGCACTACCCACGTTAGAAAAAAATTAGCACATGGTTAAGGTTAAGTATATTCAGTAAAATTTTGAGGACTAAGGTAATCAGCATGGATAAAACGGATGTACTAATAGAAAACACAATATTGGAAAAATACCGTGCAGAAACAGCAAAAATCCAGGAAGATTCGGAACATTCGGGTAAAGGTCACTACAATGCCTCGGAGCGATGGGACCTCGTCAATCTTCGACTGGGGATTTCTACCGCTATAATTGCGTTAATCGCCAGTATATCTACTTTCTCAGGTTTACAAGCTATTGGCGGATATCTTGCAATCCTTGTTGCCACAGCTACTACTGTAATGGCTTTTCTTAAACCCGGCGATCGCGCATCCATTCATGCGCGTTGTGGCGGTGAGTATCTCGCTCTTCGAAACCGCGCGCGAATATTTCACGAAATTATCTCTTTAACCTGTAAAACAAACGAAGAACTCCATGCACGCTTTGAGGAACTCGTCACCAAACGCGACAACCTAAACGTATTTTCTCCACGAATACCTCGTCATGCGTATGAGAAGGCGAAGAAATCAATAGCTGATGGAGAATCCAAATACACGAACTCCGGCACATGATGGTAGCATTGAAGAAAATGAAAGAGCTTGAATACTATTTTGAAGCATTGTTTCAAGAATCCAATCTGTACATAAAAATACGCTATATATTGTTGGTCCTTACAATAACCTTCCTCTCGGTTTCTATTTTTGTTGACGGCTATATACTGTATATATCCACGTTCTTCGCCTTAATATTTCAATCCTTTTCCTGGTGTTTAAAGTATAAAATTGGCAACATTCGTGATATAGCTAATGAATTTCATAAAATCAGCATGTTAACTAGTGCATACGGTTACATCCCATGTGAATTTCAGCTTTCACATTTAAAAACATCAGTAAGCAATAATGTTTTTTGCGAGGTAAAAGAAAAAACAAAAAACGATGCCAAAGGAACAGAGTATTATCTCAATAACTTGAATAATCCCAGAGAAAAACTCTTATCAATGATTCATGAGAACTGTTATTGGAATTTCCATTTATTTAGAACAGTTTTCAGACACCTAATATTTGGAATATCTTTAACTATCATTGTGTTGATAACATTGGTTGTCATTCTAGCCATTCCTCTAACAAAAAGTGATCCAGAATATACTATCTTAAGATTGGCCTTTATATTCCTGTCATTCTCTTTGTTTTATGAGGTGATTGAGAGGGCAGTTTATAGTCACCGCTCATCCAGAATAATGCTTGAAATTGATAATGAACTCACAAGATCAAAGGAAAAAATAACAGAATTACAACTTTTAAAGATTTTTAATCAATATTGCGACGCAAAAGAATCTGCACCCAATGTGCCATTTTTTATTTATAGTTCGAATAAACATCGACTAAATAGTGGTTGGGAAAATCGTGTTGACATGAACAAGACAGCTTTTTTTAAATAACGCAACTCCTTTGTTCAAAATACTTCATCAAACAATTTTTCTGCGCTGGATCAAGACATAAATTACTCAGAATTAGAACCTGGACTCTAACAGGTCGTTTGAAAAACTATCTTTGTTGTTGCTACAGCGTTAGAAGCAGACTCAAAATACGCTTTTATTATGCACATACTTTTTTTCTCGCCTATTTTTGTTTGACAGCCGTCTACCTCGAGAACGTTTTCCAATAATCCGAAAAACCCGATCCTATCATGGAAAAAACTGCCTATTATTCAGGCTCCTTTTGTTTGTATAAGTTTGAGCTAAGTATCAGTTAGAGCCTGGCCTGTTCTTTCCTTAGCACCACCAAATCTGATAAAGTCATGTTTCCGTGTTAAAAAAATCATAAGCTGCTGATAACATGCATTACCTCGTCGTTACCGATATTGCCGATCCCCGCCGCCTGCGGCGCGCGGCACAGGTTTGTGAGCGTTGGGGGGAGCGGGTACAAGAAAGTGTTTATCTGATGGAGCTTGACGCCGGGGATTTATTGCGGCTTCAGGCGGATATGATAAAGATTATGCACGGCAGTGAAGATAGCGTCCGTTACTATGCGCTTTGCGGCATGGATATCGCACGATCGAGCGGCGAAGGGCTGGGCAGCGGTTTGAATCCGGTTTCAAGTCACTGGATTATCTGACATGCCTGGCGATACAGCAGTATTTCATCGGGCGCAATGGCGGATAACGCTTCGCTTTTCCGCCCTGCCGTCCGGAATTACCTGACATGCTGGCGATCGGCGCACTGTTGCGAAAAGCGCTGACCTTCGGCATGCTCAAGCAGGCATGGGAAAAAGTGTTTGATAATAACGGCATGGCCGGTGTAGATGGTGAAAGTATCGATGTGCTTGTGCCACAGATTGATACCGTACTGCGCCAACTGGCCAAAGACGTCATTCATGACAATTACCGCCCGCAACCGCTTTTGCGTATCTGGGTGGAGCGCCCCGGAAAACTGCCGCGCGGGCTTGAGATTCCAACCGTGCGCGACCGTATTCTCCAGACCAGCCTCACGCTGGTGCTGACACCCAAAGTCGAAGCCGAACTTGAAGACTGTTCGTATGCTTACCGCAAAGGCCGAGGCGTTCGCCTGGCGGTGGAGCGTATCGGTTTTTATCAGCGTCAGGGTTATCACTGGATCGTCGATGCCGATATTGAAGCCTTTTTCGACACCATCCCCCATGCCGACCTGCTGGCGCGATTGCAGACAATCGCCGCTGAACCGGCCTTGATAAATCTGGTTGAACAGTGGTTGACCGCCCCTATTCAGGAGAATGGACAATTGACTGTTCCGCATCAGGGTATCCCGCAGGGAAGCCCGATTTCACCGATGCTGGCGAATTTATATCTGGACACACTCGATGAGGCATTGCTCGACGCCGATCATATCCTGATCCGCTACGCAGATGATTTTATCGTTCTTGCAAAATCCAGGAAACGCGCTGAAGCCGCGCTTGAATTGACCAAAGATGTACTCGACCGCCTGACATTACGGCTCAACCCGCTAAAAACCCGTATTGTTCACTTTGATGAAGGTATAGAGTTTCTCGGATGGTATTTTGTGCGCAGCCTGGCAATACCGAAAAACTGGCAAAAAACACCGCCCAGGAATTTTCAAATTCCCTCCCCGCCTTCGGTTGCATCTGCGGCAGATAACGCAGCCGCGCAAACATCACTTGAAGCAATTCCGGAACAAACACCTTTCACCGAAACCACCCCGAGCCCGAACATCGCAACAACCGCGTCTGCAGATGAAGCCGCGCATGAAGCGCATGATTTCGGCCCTGTATTACCGCCACTCGCACCCCTGCAGCGCACGCTTTATCTGGTCGATAAAAAGGCGCGTCTGAGCGTCGACAACCAGCGCTTCCGCGTTGAACGAGACGACAAGACCCTGCTCAGCCTGCCCGCACACCAGGTCGACCAGATCATGCTGTTCGGCCCGATCCAGGTCACGACGCAGGCCCTGCAACTGGCCGCCCGCAATACGTGCAGCCTGTCGTATCTTTCCTACCTCGGACGCTATTACGGCCGTTTTGAACCGGCGAACGATCAGCAGATTACGCTGCTGCAGGCACAGTTCTCATGTCATACAGACACCGCCTTTCAACTGGATATTGCGCGTAATATTGTCGCGGCTAAATTGCAAAATTGCAGGCTTGTACTTACACGCAATCTGCGCCACAACAAACCGGACTCGCCGGATTTATCGGCAAATCTGCGGTTAAAACAAATCGAACAATCACTCAAAACCACTGCCAGCATGGAAAGCCTGCGCGGCAGCGAGGGCGCTGCGGCGGCATTGTACTGGCGCGCCTTCGCCGGACT
>DOOY01000150.1 GCA_003514765.1 Nitrosomonas sp.
AATCTACGAAATGACAAAAACATAAATAATAACCCGACGGAAAAAAACAAAGCGCGTGCGGTTACTAAAACACATGCAGAAGTTATTTGCTTTAATGGCGAGCATGTTGCACGCGAAAAAAGACCCAAAATTTCCGCTAAAGATCCACTCTTTACGCAACCGTATATCTCCGTCGAGCCCAAAGCGAACCCAAGTAAAAAACCGGGCGAAAACCAAGCAGTATTGAGCCACAGAAAAAGACGATATGCGACCAAACCAATACCAGCCTTATTTGTTCCTCCCGTGAGCAAGTGAAGCTTGCGTCAAGATTTAATATTTTCTGTATACCTGCATACAATTTCGTCGACTTACAATGAATCAATAAAATAATGTAGGCTATATAATTTTCTGGTTGTGCAAAAGTGCGTTTCGCGAGGGTTTCTAAGCCAACGTATTCAGCACATACCAATAATATTCCAGGAATTTATTAAGTGATGACTAACGCAAAAGTGATTTTAGTTGTGGCATGTTTGCTATACACACTGCAAACACAGGTATATGCTCAACCAGGGTACGATGCCAAACGCGGCGAATTGCTTTATGCTATCCACTGCATCTCATGCCATAATTCAGAAATACATTGGCGTGGCAAAAAACTGGCCACAGACTGGCACACCTTAGAAGAACAGATAAGTCGCTGGCAAAGTAATCTGGGTCTAGGTTGGCATGCTGATGATATTGCCGATGTAACCGGTTATTTAAACGCGGTTTACTACCATTTTCCGGTGATGTTAAACAACAACGATCTATCTTTACCTAAGACAGTGCTGCAGTCAGATGCCATAACGGAAACGGAATAAACATTTATAATAGAAAATCATCTGAATTTCACGAATAGCTGGAATACAATCACTCAGAGTTTTCAAGGGTTTTCAAGGATGTTTAGATTTTCATTTTTTGTCGTACCGCCCAGTTAAAGAGCCGGCTGCCTAAAAACCAACGTGAAATAACCGCAGTTTTAGAGTCGCCGGGCAGCGCGTGGCGTATGGGTGGAAGAGATGTTGTAGCTGCCTTGAGTACAGCACGCGCAATGATCTCTGGTCCAGGTGCTTTAGGTTCATCAGCCAGAAGACGGGGAAGGGCATCCACCAATTTTTGATACGCAGATGGATGTTTGACCGTCTTGAGTAATTCCAATTCTTTTTCAGCAAATTCGGTCTTGATTAAACCCGGTGCAATGACGATCACTTTGATGCCAAACTTCATGACTTCGCTGCGTAAGGTTTCCGAGAGTGCTTCGACGGCATGTTTGGAAGCGGCATACCAGCCGAACCCCGGAATCGTTATTCTACCCAGAATTGATGCGATGTTGATTATACATCCGGCTTGCTGTGAACGCATATGTGGCAGTACCGCTTGCATAAAGCGTGCGTAACCAAAAACATTAACTTCAAACTGTTCATGCGCAGCTTCCATTGAAACGCATTCGATGGCGCCTAACTGTCCATAGCCGGCATTGTTCACTAGCAAGTCAATACGACCTTTAGTTGCCACAGCATGATAAACAGCTGCCTCAATTGCTTTGCCATCGGTCACGTCCAGTTGAATCGGTTCAATGTTATCCGAACGGATGGCTTCAAGTCGGTCTTTGCGTCGTGCCATGACAAATACATAATAATTATTTTTTGCCAGGAGTTCTGCGGTTGCTTTGCCTATACCACTCGATGCGCCTGTTACCAGTGCAATGCGTTGTGTCATAATAATGTTTGGTTTAAAAAGGTTTTCATTATCTTTTCAGATCATTTGTTAAATAAATACAGAAATTAAATGCATTGATAGGCAGGAATGCAAAGAAAACAACTTCAATGTAAATTTTTTGAATGCCGCCAAATTGATTTTATTAACTGCGAATTACCGTCTCTACAGCCAGTCATATCTTAGTTTATGAACCAGCTTATTGCCTATTGTACACAAATGTTGCGCGAGTGGCGTGATGGAATATCCCCGCCGGTTTTTTTTACCGCTGCTACTATTAATATTGCACTCATTATTGTAGCGGGTATCTGGAGTAAAGCGTCCGGCGAGTTTTTCGAAGCTGTTTTGCTGAGCATTACAAAACAATTCGGTTGGTATTACATAGGTGCGACCGCTGTTATCGTCTTATGTGTGCTTTGGGTGTTATTTAGCCGTCATGGCAAGTTAAAACTGGGTGCACAAAATGATGAACCACAATTCAGTTTTCAGGCGTGGCTGGCCATGCTATTTGCTGCAGGTATGGGCATGGGATTGGTTTTCTGGGGGGTTGCAGAACCGATTCATCATTATCAAACGCCTCCAACTGCAGACCCACGCAGTCCGGATGCAGTTGCAGAAGCCATGCGCTTTAGTTTTTTTCACTGGGGATTGCACCCTTGGGCAATTTATGTTGTTTTTGGACTCTCAATCGCTTTGCTTCATTACAGACAAGGTCTGCCACTAGCGCCACGAACGCTGCTTTATCCTCTATTTGGCTCGTGTATTCATGGTTGGCTGGGACATGTGACCGATGCTTTTTGTACTGTTGGTACGTTGCTTGGTGTGGCAACGTCGCTTGGATTGGGCGCGATGCAAATCAATGCAGGACTTAATCACGTTGTGGATATTGATTACTCAACAACGGTTCAGGTATGGATTATTACTTTAATCACTGCAATCGCAACATTTTCAACGGTCAGCGGCGTCTCGAAAGGTATTCGTTATCTGAGTATTTTAAATTGCGTATTGATGGGATTTTTTCTGGTATTTGTATTTCTGGTTGGACCGACTGTCTATCAGGTAACCATTTTTTTTACGACACTTGTTGAATATGTGCAGTATTTTGTGCCGACCAGCTTATGGCTGGATACCCGTTCGGATAGTGACTGGCAAACGCACTGGACATTATTTTATTGGGGCTGGTGGTTTTCCTGGAGTCCATTTGTCGGTATCTTTATCGCCCGCATTTCCAGAGGACGAACCGTTCGGGAATTTGTCGGTTTTGTTCTGCTGATTCCGACACTGATCAATTTCATCTGGTTTGCCGTGTTCGGCGGTACGGGACTCTATATAGAAAAAGAAAGCGGGAGTATGGCAGGACCCGTGATAGATAATGTCGCCATGTCATTTCAGGTTTTGCTTGAGCAGTTACCCTGGACGATCTTTATGCAATGGGGTGGGCTTTTATTGGCAGTTATTTTTTTTATTACATCTTCTGATTCGGGCTCGTTTGTCGACGATATGATAACATCCGGCGGCAACCCCAATCCGCCTACTGCCAACCGTATCTTCTGGGGTGTTTCAGAAGGTGCAGCCGCTGCTGTTTTACTATTGGCAGGTGGACTTCAGGCACTTCAAGCTGCTTCGATTTCGGCAGGCTTGCCACAAAGTCTTTTGCTGCTGCTTGGGTGCGCAGGTTTAATCAAGATATTGCACACCGAGTCAGTTTAGCTGTACCGGCTGTTTTTTAACGGCCTGTTAAAACCGCCAGTCCAGTTGTAGACCGACAATGTTAATATGTTCTGAAAATTTGCCAATCAACTGGTCGCCGGTTGAACCCGTTCGGTTAATCGACGCATCATTGATAAATAAATGTGCATAAGCGGCATGTAAGTTGATATTTCGAAAAATTGCATATGACAATCCTGCTGTCAGCCAGTAACGATCGTTATCGGGAATTCTAGGTGATCTGACACGCGAGCCAGGGACGGGGGATTCGTCAAAGGCGAAGCCGGTACGAACAACCAATTTGTTTAAGATGGGGGGCGAATAACTCACGCCAAAAGCATATCGCCAGGTATTTTTCCATTGCAGATTTTGGACATCATCTGGTTGTGAAGAGGAAAACTTTGTTCTCAATTGCTGGATATGTTCCCAGCGTGTCCACATAGCGTCAGCAGATATCGCCCAAGAGACATTAAGACGGCGATAAAAACCAAACATGACGTTATCCGGCAAGGTGACAGATGTACTTGCACCCGTATCGACAAAAGCATTACCGCGTGTTAAAACTGCGGCGTTGTCAGGAACACTAAAATTGGCGTTGCCGCGTATATCATGATGGACTGTTGAGCGGTAACTGACGCCGAATCGGGTATTCTCGTCGGGTGTATAGAAAATGCCTACATTATAACCAAAACCGA
>DOOY01000138.1 GCA_003514765.1 Nitrosomonas sp.
TTATAAGATTGCAACTACGACTCGCATAGGAAGCGGATCTTTCTCACGTTCTACAAGTAGCGCATCCACGGCATATAAATCTGGGGCAGGTTCAGGCTCTATGGCTAGGTTGACTACTACGCATAGTGCAAGTTTTGGTCAAGGCTCTTTCGCCGGAGCATGGACGGCACCAGTCAATACTGTAACTTATCCAAAAGCTATCTCCAAATCTACCACTACTGCTACAAAGAATGTACATAAAAATTCTCGTTCTTATAAAGGCGAAACCCATGTTTATGCCATTAGAAATTCTAATGGCTCAATCAATAAAATTGGTGAAAGTGCTCAAGGTACTCGTGTTAGAGACGGTGCATCAAAACGAGCTGAGCAGCAAGTGCGCAAATTGAACCGAGAGGTAGGCCCAGGTCATACTTCAGAAATAAGAGGAAAAGTTTTTTCTGGTAAGGATGCTGCGCGTACCCATGAAACAAATTTAATCAAACGTTATCGAAGTATGTATGGGCAAAACATGTTACCTGGAAATAAAATAAATAGATGATGGTTAGCTAATGATAGAGCAAAGGATTTTACTCATTGGTGGTGTTTCTTTGGTGAAAGGTCGGGTTAAAGAATCCGGCCTTGTTATGAAAGAAATATGTGACGAATTGGAACCAATGTTACAAGAGATTGGTTTCGTTGATAATGCGCCGTTTAAGACGGTAAGTATGATTATTAGGTTTGGAGAAAAAACGGATTTAACGCCTGATTATGATCCTATTAATAAGCGTTACAGTGAGTTACCGGTCGCTGTTGAAATGGAATTGGCCAGTTTACGTATAGCAAGTAAAGAAACTCTAAAAAACGCTTTTGTTAAAGCGACAATTGATGTGCTAATTGATATTGCTAGAAAATATAACCTTCCTTGTGAATCATTGGAAGCAATTGCAGCTCCTTAAAAATAGGCTCGTTTGAATCAGAATCACATCTCAGGCTCATGCCCCATTGAATCATTGTTGCTGATTGTTTGCTGTGATCGCAGGGTTTCCTGCTCATAAAGTTCTCTGATTTCATCCTGGCGTTCGATGTTTTTGTATTGCTGATCCATGTCGCTGAATAAATCTTTACGTTCATCAGTTTGCTTGTCGCGTAATTGTTGAAATTGATCCTGTAGTTTTCCTCGTTCAGCCAGTTGATTTGAGACGATGTTTTTCTTTTCATTTTGATCGCGCAGCTGATATTTCTGCGTTTCTTTCTCATTTTTGGCACGAGTTTTTTGATGTGAACCGGCTAATCTATCCCAGATGCCTTTATAGCCCTTTCTCAATCTGGATGAGCGTTCCAGCTCTTCAGATTGCCAGCGTTTTTCATGAGTAATCTTTTGGTTTTCACGCGCTTCGCGATGGTGTTGGGTCATCGACTGCCGGGCATGTATAAGCGGTTCCATTTCTTGTTTATGCTTGAAATTCAGCTCATCGCTGTACCCTTTGAATTGCTTGGTCAAACGACCAGATATCGTATTTTTAGTTTCAACAACTGAAGGCAATAGTTCAGCCTTGCCCAGTTTCTTTGTTAGCTCAGCTTTCTTGACGCCAATCTGGCGTGATAATGAATAAACTTCTCCATGAAGATCAACCACGACATAACCGCGTTTATCCCCTTTGGCCAGAAAGTAGCCCCTGCCCTGCAAGGCACGCTCAAAAGCCTTGCGGCTATCAGAGATAGCCCAGCTATCCTGCAATGTGGATTTGATGGCTTTGGGGTTCTGCCCCGTACGCAGGGCTTGTTGCCATTCCTGCCTTGTGAAGTTAAAAGGATCTTTCTGATTTTGATCAATAAACCCTTTGGGCATGTCCCAGTCATTTTCTAGATAAAGCTGCTTGGAAACATCCATAAGCTTTCGTTTGTAATGAGACAGATGAACCGCTTTCATTTCATCGGTGTCAATGCGCGACCAGACACAATGGGCGTGCCGCCTTCCTTCCTTTTCATGAAAAACGACAACACGAGGCTGGTCTTCAAGACCCAGCTTGTTTTCTATCCGATCCAAAGCGTTTTCAAACTTATCTATTGGTACATCTTCACTTTCTGGCGGGTTTAGGCTTACAGAAAATAAGAATTTACTACACCGCGTACCACGGCTCATGGCATAAGCTTCATGGAGAGCGCCATCCAAGTTATTGGATGTAAATCCACGAATTTCATGCACTTCCACATGCTCATTCTCTTCTGTTTTTAGCAGGTGAGCTGCTAATTGTCGTGAACCGCTCCGTTGTGATGCTTTCAAGATCATTTTACTCAGCCTTCAAACCGAGTGCCTGTATCAATTGGCGGCGCATCCAGAGAATGGCGTTATAGGCCTCAGTAAGCTGTTTTTGTGTGTCGGGATTGACCGGCAGGGAGCCGGAGTTGGCCGCTTTGGCCAGCTGGTTGATGTTATTGGGAATACGAGATTGACCCAATACACCCAAAAGCCTTGAAAGTGCCTGTTCATCTTTGACGGGGAAACGCCCCTTGGTTCTGCGGATTGAGACGTTTTCTTTGAACAGGCAAGAACGTATAAATTCGCTCAGGGAAATGCCATGAGCCATGTCTTCTAATTGTTGCCGTTCTTCCTTGGTAAAACGGATTGAATACGGAGACAGGGGCTTGTTTCCGTTAAAATCATCTTTATAGCTTGCCATTTTCTACACCATCTAGAAACGACTGACTGCAAAGGAGTGACAAAAAGTCACAACAATTACAATGGATTACGCCATTAATCTTTGCTCAGCCAGTCCGATTGCCGAAAATAGCAGGACAAGATGGTTGCGAGCCCCCGCAACCATTTTATCCTGCCTCACCTCAAATCGTAGGGTTATGAGGATTACCAGGAAGCCTTTATTTACGGGGCTTTTCATTGTTTTCGCAAACAGCACTATCCTTGTCTGGTGAATTGCTTTCCGAGGATGATTCACCAATACAAGAATTATCTTGCTAACCAATTTTTTGATCACCTGATTCGGTCATCATTTTGACTTGCTGCAACAAAGAATCTGTTTTCGTTGATTTTTTGCTGCTTTCCTGCTGAAACCGTTAATATTCCAGCCAGATCGCCATGCAAATCGATGGCGTATTCTTTACCGCACGCTTTGGGCGTAGGACAATCTTGTCGATGAGGCCCCTGAGAAGCTGCTCTGCGGCCTCTGATCTGGTTTCTTTTGTGTTGAGAGTAATCGCGTAGCGCATTCACTTCTTCCTGATAACGTAGAGACATATTGAGGTGTAGAAGTACCGTCGCCTCTTCTTTATCTTCCAGAAAGCGCTCCAGTTCCTCGCAGCGCTCTGCAATTTTGAGCATCGGCCCTTTGACCTCTGAACCTGGAACGCCGTCTTTGATCGCCTGGATAAGTTTTTCTTTTTCAACCTCAAGTTTGGCTAATTCCTTTTTGCTGCGGTCAATTGCCGCGTTTCTTGTCCGCCGCAGCTCATTGATGTGTTTTGTATATTCTTCACAGAACACCTGCACCAGTTCAGGTGTCATCAAATAATGTTGAAGCGCATCCAAAATGGTGTGCTCCAGATTTTCCTGTTTGATCGTCAGCCTGTTGCTACACGTCCCCTTATTACGTGAAGTTGAGCAATCATACCGATCAGCCGATACTTTACTCATGCCGCCACCGCAGCAACCGCACGTCAGAAGATAGGAAAACAAATTCTGAGGGCGTTGTTTCGCCCAGAATTGCGGTTCATCATCCAGTACTTTCTGCCGTGCTTTGGCACTCTCCCATAAATCCTGGTCAACAATGAATGCGCAAATGCGGCACTTCCGTAATGATCCAGTCCCTTTCTGGATTGAGTCTGGCAATACGTTCCCGGTATCAGGATCTTTGATAAAACGCTGCCGATTCCAAACCAACCGGCCAATATATAGTTCGTTATTGATTATGCCTGTACCACGTCTTCTGTTGCCGTAGATTGTGCTCGCGCCCCATGTTTTGCCCGAAGGGCATGCAATCCCGCTTTATTAAGTTTAAGGGCAATTTTCTTGGGAGAAATACCGGCAGCATAATCCCGGAATATCTGCCGGATGATTTCGGCTTCTTCCTCTATAATTTCCCGGTCGCCCCGAATGGCCTCTCCATTACTATCCATTTGTTTGATAACACGATAGCCGTAGCAAAGGCCGCCACCTGATTTGCCCTTTTCAACACGACCACTTAAGCCGCGATGGGTTTTAGCGGCTAAGTCCTTGAGGAATAATGCATTCATTGTGCCTTTTAGCCCAATGTGAATATCGCTGACTTCACCCCCGTCAGACAGGGTATGAAGCGCTATTCCTGAAAACTGAAACCGTTTATAAATGCCTGCAATATCTTGCTGGTCTCTACTCAGCCGATCCAATCCTTCAGCCAATACGACATCAAACTTACCTGCCATGGCATCTTGCATAAGCATCTGGATTCCGGGCCGCACAAGGCTTGCCCCGCTGATTCCTGATCGGTATAGGTGTTGATGATTTCCCAGCCTTCTTGTTTGGCTCGTACACTGCAAACGCGGATTTGATCTTCAATCGAAGCGTCACTTTGAAGATCACTGCTATACCTGGCGTAGATGGCAACTTTTTGCATGTTAAGACTCCGTATCTGACTTTTGCGTTAAAGATGTGGTACTCATCAAATGACGCTTATAATCTTGTTCGGCTGAACGGCGAGCAAGAAAGCGAACAACGTCAACAATCCTTGAGTCGATATTATGACTCGATTTCTGGGCAGACTTCCACCCTTTATCATTCTTAGATTGTCGCTTCTCAGTCAACGAAAAATCCTCCACACAGTTTATTAAGCACCAACTTTTTTCGGTTTCTGGAAAAATATCAGTGAAATAAAACTACTGTTTTAATTTGGCGAAATCGTTATCGCCGAAATAGAAGCGTGCAAAAACATTGCGCAATTTCTATAATATATTGCTTGCGTTAACAAAATCTTAAGAACTGTTTTTTGGGCAGGGCAATCGGGCTTAAAAGTGCTTGAAAACAAGAAACCAGGAGTCTGTCGGACTTAAAGCGAAGAGGGGTTTAATTTGTTAGAATAGTGGTCAGTCAAAGGTAGATTTTTCGGGAAGTTATATGACTCATTTCAAACCCTGCAATCGTTACCAACAATATCTGTTGCCGCCATTGATAGACGAATGGTTGCCGGAAGATCATTTGGCGCGATTTATCATTGAAGTCATTGATCAGTTGGATTTGACGAGATTGACAAGCCGATATTCTGGTAAGGGTTCAGAAGCTTATCATCCGGCAATGATGCTTTCCCTATTGATTTATGGCTATGCCACCGGGAC
>DOOY01000040.1:0-4751 GCA_003514765.1 Nitrosomonas sp.
TGAAACCGGGCGATCCGGTCATATTAATGGGCCCAACAGGTACGCCGACTGAAATTGAACCCGGCGAGACGGTGGTGCTCGTTGGCGGCGGCTTAGGTAATGCAGTTCTGTTTTCCATTGGTGCCGCAGCACGTGCTGCGGGGTCTAAAGTTCTCTATTTCGCTGGTTATAAGAAACGGGTGGATCGCTATAAAGTAGCTGAAATTGAGGCGGCAGCAGATACGGTGATTTGGTGTTGCGATGAAGCACCGGGATTTGAGCCGACCCGGCCGGGTGATAAACAGTTTGTGGGTAATATTGTGGAAGCAATGACGGCTTATGGAAGCGGCCAACTGGGTGAGCAGTCCGTTCCGCTCATAGAAGCCGATCGTATTATTGCGATTGGTTCCGATCGTATGATGGCTGCGGTGGGTGCAGCACGGCATAACCAGTTAAAACCGTATTTAAAAGCGGAGCATTTTGCAATAGGTTCGATTAATTCACCGATGCAATGCATGATGAAAGAAATCTGCGCGCAATGCCTGCAGCCACATAAAGACCCTGTAACCGGAGAAATTACTTATGTATTTTCTTGCTTTAATCAGGATCAGCCCTTGGATCAGGTCGATTTTGCAGGTCTGGCATCACGTCTGCGGCAGAATAGTGCGCAGGAAAAATTAACCAGCCGTTGGATTGTTCGCTGTCTTGAGAAAGTGTAAGAGCCTCGCCCTTTAATGCATTGTTGCGCTTAAAATTCTCGCGTGATTGGTTTGATTGGTTAATGACGTTATGCATAGCGTCTGGCATCTTCTGCACGCCGCCGTTGTTAATATAGATTCTCATAACTATTTCTTTGACATCAACAACATTGCGCAGACAAAAGAAACAAGAAGACCCGACAATATTGGCGCCAATACTATTTCATCATCAGTTACCATAAAATACAGGTAAAGAATCAAGGAAAATAACAATGAAATAGTCATAAAAAGTTTGATCATATAAAGCATCCCTTTTGGAAATATTAATTTGAGGCTGTTAAAATCAACCAGATCAATGTTGGTCTGATCAATTTTTCTTTCATTCCTTAGTGAATTTTATCCAGCATTCATTGCTGGTATAAAAGATGTTTTTCCCACTGTGCGTGCGGCACTCAAAGGGTACAAATATACGTTTCTAAAAAAACCTGAACCGCCCTCAGTAACCGCAGGGGAGATTCATATGTTCTATTGAAATCCACTATTTAAGCCATTCTGCATATGTGAAACAGAAAGTTCTCACATATTGGAAGAACAACCCCTCAAAATTCTTTATTAAAGCTGCGCAAAGCAAAGGTATCAAGCATAGATTCAACATCAATTTAACTACAAAATAATTTACTCCCACATTACGTCACAATCCGCTTCTGCTGCGGCGGCAAGAAGATTAATCAGCGGCAATCCTCTATCAGCCATACTCACTACAGGTTCATCATCATCTTCATTTTCATCGTCATCAGGTGACGGCGAAGCTTTCTCCGCGCTTATTGCTGATTTTAATCGACTTAGCGCCAAAGGCACATCTGCGGCCAAAATAGCGCCAGGTATGGTTGCGCTATGCCCCATCAATTTAATCATATGAATCGCAACGTTCCCAAACATGGTGATATTGCCAACATCGGTTTTAAATGTTACCAGCATGCAATTCCCCTAAAATAAATTTCAGTTATTTTTTAATTGTACCAGTCGTGGCCAACGATCATGTATCCATGCATAGTCAGGTAGTGTGTCAACGGCAGTCATATATACACGCTGTTTTTTTCGTTCGGTCAGTAAACCCTGAATCGCCATTTTCTTATCCAGTTCTATTCAGTGGGATTGATCATCTTTGCTTTTCCATGAACTGGTTTGCGATAATTAATATCGGCCTCGGGTGTCAGGGTTTCCACTTGCTTGCTGTGATTGAATCCAGCCGTGCCCAGCCGCCCGCCATTGGGAAATGGGAAAGTCTTTGTTCGCTTCTTTCTTGCGGTTACCCCAGTAACCCAGGTCACGCCACCACTGCGCAACAAAACAGGCAGTCGGACATCGTGTTGGAGAAAATAGATTTTATGGCCTTGATATTGAATGCCGCCAAAACATAAAGTAATTATGACTGAATAGTGTTTGTTTCTGTTAGATTATTTTGGTGATTTAAGCAAGTCAAACAGTTTATTGCTAACCATTGGCTGACCAAAGTGGCTATTTAACCGGGAGTTATGTCACGGTGCTATACTGGAACGGCAGTTAGAAGGGCGCATCCTGATTATCATTGCACGAAGAAAGTTTTTATTTCATGGCAAATAATAACAATCCATCATCTTTAAAAAACCCTGCAAATCAGCAGGTGTTCATCAGCTACAGCCGCACAGACCGGCAAGCGTGTATCGCCTTACGTCTGGCGCTCGAACAGGCGGGCTTTAGCGTATTTCAGGATGAAGACGCCATTCGTGCCGGTGACCGCTGGATAACAAAACTTGAACAAGCCTTGCAGCATTGTACTGCTTTTGTGGTATTGGTCGGACGTGACGGTATTCAACGCTGGGTGGGAGCTGAAGTTCAGGTTGCTTTGTCACGGCATCTGTCGCCACATGATGATGCTGAGCGGCTGCCTATTTTTCCTGTCCTGCTCGATAAAGCAGTACAGGACACATTGCCGCCATTTCTCAAATTGTTTCAATCAGAGTACTGGACACCGCAGAGCCCATTACCGGATGATTTGATTTCGGCCATTCTGTCTCACAGTATCCGCATTGACTCCCAACATGTCTTGGAAGATCGCTGCCCTTACCTCGGACTCAGCGCTTTTACTCGCAACGATGCCAGATTATTCTTCGGACGACGGCAGGAAATTTTGGAAGCCCTCTCCTGTCTCGGCGATCAGCAAGAAACTAACCCGGAAGCACTCAATAAAAGCGGCGGTTCAGTCTATCATCGATGGTTGCAGGTCGAAGGCAACAGCGGTTCAGGTAAATCGTCACTGGTTCAGGCGGGCATGTTGCCGATGATTGAACAAGGTGCTTTATGGGCGCGCACTGGCTTTGATCACTGGAACATTTTGGGTCCTATGATGCCCGGAAAAGATCCGGTAAAAAGCCTTCGCGATGCGCTCGTCAATGGATTGACCGATGTACCGCTGGAGCGGATTGAGCTGGAAAACAAAATTCAGCTCGAAAAACCGGAAGCGCTGGCTGCCGTCATCAAAGCGTATTGCACTGCATCGGCGCAAACGGCTTATCTTCTGGTTGTCGACCAGTTCGAAGAATTGTTCACGTTTTCCGGCGAATCCTCGCGTAAACAGTTTGACTGCCTGCTGGCCAATGTACTGCAGGATATAAACTGTCCATTGTTTCTGATCAGCACGGTACGTGCCGACTTTCTCGACCGCGTTGAGTTTTTACCCAGCCTGCAAACGATTTACAACAGTCACTGCAAACGTTATTTCTTGCCAACCATCTCGGTTAAAGGCCTGCAGGAAATCATCGAACAACCTGCACGGCTCGCCGGGCTCGATGTGCAGGAAGTGACTGCTGTGATTTTAAAGGATGCTGAGAATGAAATCGGCGCATTGCCGCTTGTGGAAAATGCATTGACGCTATTGTATCAACATAAACAGCTACCGAACAAACTCAGCGGCGATTACTACCGGCAGCAAGGCGGCATTGCTGGCATACTCAGCGATGAGGCGGACAAACTGCTCTCACGCATTGGTCAGGCCGTACCCAACGGCAGGCTGGCGGCACTCGAATTGTTACTGCGCCTGACGCGGATTAATGACCAAGGGCGCCATACGCGCCAGCGCATTACGTTGGATGAAGCTATCTCTGTGGCAGGTAATGGCGATGATGCAACCGGCGAGCGCGTCATCGAAATGCTTTCCGGACAACGTGATATCAACATGTTAAATACTGAACATCAGAGTGTGCTGCGGCTGATTACGTTGAATACGGAATCGGGTCAGCACTATGCCGATCTGATTCACGAAACACTGATCCGCGCGCGCAACAAGGAAGAAAGCACAGGCAAACACACGGGTTACTGGCCTGCGTTGTTTGACTATATTGAAAATAACCGTGACCGTGACATTTACCGCCAGCAGCTTGCCTTCGAGAGCAAGCGCTGGCAGCAAAGCAAAGGCCCTGACAGGCTGTGGAACCTGACTTACTGGGGACTTAAAAAATACCGCGCGCTGCGGATTCCGCGTGACAGTATCGAAGGCCGTTTTCTTGCCTGGAGCAGGCGCGCGCAGGCCGCGCTTATTGCCGTGTTTTCAGGCATGGCTTTATACACCGCAGAGTCAATCTGGTGGGTCGAAAAACATGACCTGTCGCTCGACATGGTCTGGACTCTGCAGCAATTCCGTTTTGGCGATCCCGTGCTGCCGGTTTTGACAGATAAACCCATTCCGGCCGGTTCCTTCGATATGGGCGAGCAGGATGCGGATTTTAGCGCCCGTCTGGGTGAATTAGAAAAACACTTTGGCGTACCAGGGAAACCGGCGCAGATTGCCCAGCCATTCTATCTGGGAAAAACCGAAGTCACCTACGCGCAGTATGATTATTATGTTTGGCAGCAGCACAGCACAGGTAACACGGCAGTTACCTTTCCGAATACCGCCAGGGGCGGGCGAGGTAACCGGCCTGTTGTCAACGTTAACTGGTTTGAAGCAACCGCATATGCAGACTGGCACGGTGAACAAATCGGTATGCAATGCCGTCTGCCGACCGAGGCGGAATGGGAGTACGCCGCGCGCGGCGG
>DOOY01000040.1:4919-5253 GCA_003514765.1 Nitrosomonas sp.
GCAACAATGCCAATTGTGATGGTTGCGGCAGTCAGTGGGATGGTAAGGAATCTGCACCGGTTGGCAGTTTTGCTGCAAACGCATTCGGGCTGCATGACATGTCAGGCAATGTCTGGGAATGGACCTGTTCAAACTGGCGCGATCAATTTGACGGCAGCGAACAACAATGCAACGGCGATATCGCTGACACACAGGATCGTGTGTTGCGCGGCGGTTCCTGGGGCCTTGATCCAGACGCCCTGCGCGCGTCGAACCGCTACTACGACCGTTCGGTCTTCCGTAGCTACTTTGTCGGCTTCCGGGTGTTATGTATGTCCCCCATCGAATAGCGGTT
>DOOY01000147.1 GCA_003514765.1 Nitrosomonas sp.
ACAGTATGGTGGATATCAGCCATAAAGCTGATTTCGAAGATGCGGCGGAGCCTTGGAGCAGCGCAGCTTTGAACGGACGTAACGTAAATGTACTAAATGGCGGTGATCTTTTTGGCGGCGATCTGGGCGTGAGCGGACAATCGCTGGTTTCCAGCACGATTCGCCAGGAGATTGACGGCACTGAGGCATTGCGTTTTGATCTGACTGATACCGCAACGGGTGTAACGATCGATTTATCCCGTCTGGAAGGAGACGCGACCGGCGGATTCTTCGATGCAGGCCGGCTCCAATTGCTGGATGATACCGGCTCGGTGGTTGATGAACTAATTTTCAGTGCGGATGCGGCAGGCCATGAAAAGCGGATAACGCTTGATCTTGATACTGGGTTCTCATCGGTTGTATTAACAGCAGGTGCTTACAATGGCGCTGATTTTGTTTTCGGTGGTTTATCCGATGCAACCGGGCAGTTTCAGGGTGATCCGCAAAACCTGGGTAATGGCACCTGGAATGCCAGTGACTATCTGGTCGATGCCGTAGAGTTTGAATTCGGCGAGGTAACACTTGTTGGAACAGTATCTTAATTGAATGAGCAAGTTTAAATGATAAGTTAAAGGATAATAACAATGCATAAAATTCGACAAATAATAATCTGGGCAGTACTGGGTTTCTTTTCACTGTCTGCAAGCGCGATTGTTCTGGAACAATCGCCTTTGGATGGTGGTGACGGCAGCTTAAGCGTCGGGCCTTCCGGTATACAAATTGCTGCCGATAATTTTCAATTTGCCAACGATGTTCAACTGACGAATATCAGCTGGTGGGGCAGCTACGACCCTGCCGCTCCGGTTACTGAATCATTTACAGTGCGGCTATTTGAAGATGACGGTTCCGGGAATCCGGAAACCAATTTTCTGTTTGAAACGATTTTTACTGGCGCGGGCGATAGCAGCGACGGTCTTGCTGACTTGTTTGGTGGCACCGTATATCAATACGGTATCAACGTCAATCAAGCATTACAGGGCGGCGTTGATTATTACCTGTCTGTATTCAACAACGATCATGCGCAAGACTGGTTCTGGCTGGAAAGCGCCGCTGGGAACGGTACGGGCTGGAGCCGTGCTGCAGATGGGGATATCTGGAATTTTGATCAGTCAGCACCGAACATGTCATATCGATTAACGACTGCCGATGTGCCAGAGCCAGCTACCTTGTTGCTGATGTTGCTGCCACTGTTATGGTTTAAAAACAGGTTTTCACTTAGAACTGTTCGTTGATACCGATAATCGAATAAGTTGGTTGCTTACTCTCGGGAGCATGCTCCCGAGAAATCGGCTGTTAGAAACTAACGGGTAAACCGGTAGGTATTACGTCCGCGCGGGCAGGTATTACGTCTGCGAATTAGAATTCATCGACCAGTTTATCAAATGCAACCAAGCCCGCAAAATAAAGCAGCTGATCCCTGGTAATACCGCCTAGTTTTTCGCGTAATTTGTAAATGGCATTATTGACATATTTTTGAGAACTGTTTAACTTGTATGCGATAGTTTTGGGTGCATGTCCCTGTGCAAGGTGCTTTAATATAACCTTCTCAGTTTTTGTCAGCAGTTGTAGAAAAGGTTTCATAAAATGATGCTGGACAGAAGGTAAAACCAGTACTCGATCACTGAATACTTGTGCAATAGCACTGATGAGTTTCAGTCTTTCTTTACAAACCAATGGCAATTTTGCGGTTTTTCCCGAGCATGTAAGACTTACGCCGGCAACGCCGGTTTGACTGTAATGAGTGGGTATTGTGACTCCGCGCACGATATTGGATTTGCGTTCGTCAATGCTGCAGACTCTTTGATTGCAATCAGTTATTTTTATTTTCTTTTCTTCTATCTGCCATATCATGGGCTCTATATCACCACTTCTTAATTTTTTGATAGCAAAGTCATTTTGCTTCAAATATTTTGATGTGCAGTGCGCTAAAGAATTTTTTTCATAAGACTGCGATATCAGGTAGACGGGCGAAAACTGATTTAATTTTTTTCCAAGAACAAGCGGAATAAACGTGTAAGTAGTACTGTCAAATCCGAGTAATAATGACACATTCTTCAATGCAGCGAACATCTCGGTAATACTCGTTGCAACGCCGATTTCTTGAAGGAAGCCAGATAGACCGGACTCAAAAGTATGCATTTTGATTTATTCTTAAAGATACTTTGTTTTGATGTGAACTTCAGCTTGCTGTTTGCAAGTCTATGTCATTGATCTTTCAGGCTCAATGATACCAGCGCACTGTATTCATGACAACAGCTTGAGCTAATTAACAGCACCTCCCGCTAATTCGAAAAACATTTACCCCAGAATCAATTTGATGAATCTTTCATGAAATTTGTTTTTTCAGAGAAAGCGAAACCATCCGGCTGAAACTATCCAACTGATCTCAGTTTTTAAGTCAGCTATTTTTGACTGGAAAAACCCCTTCGGACATACGTTGACCCGATTCGAACACTAAGAAGAATCATTAAAGGCAGGCACGGTTGTTTTATTCCAAAGGCGATTGCCTTACACAAAGCTTCCCATGCCGGAACGAAAAGAGGTAGAAAAGGAATACACCGCAACACAACTTTTTGATTGCCTATTAG
>DOOY01000199.1 GCA_003514765.1 Nitrosomonas sp.
AGTACAACATTTAAGATGATATCAGCGCTTCGCAAGATATAGCATAGGGGTCGTTAAAACCCAGCCGGATAAGGATATCGGTTTCTTTCTTTTCCATGATCGTCGCCTCGTCATCACTCACATGGTCGTAGCCTTGCAAATGTAATAAGCCGTGCACAGTTAGATGCGCATAATGCGCCATCAGGGTTTTATGCTGCTGACGCGCTTCATTTTCAATCACTTCTGCGCATAGCACCACATCGCCAGACAATGGCTCCGTATCGTCATAAACAAAGGTCAACACATTGGTGGCATAGTCTTTACCGCGATAATCGTGATTTAAAGTACGCCCTTCAAACTTGTCCACGATACGAATCACAATTTCGGCTTCCTGTTCTAAAGCCGATTTTACCCAGCGCCGAAACTGCGTACGTGTCGGCAACGCCGCTGATGCTGCGTTGCCTGCCGCATATTGTATGGTGAGTTTAAAAGAATGCTCCATGTCCACTCCACTACAAGACACAGTCCTATTCGCTATTTTGCTTCTGCTGGTCATGCTTCTCATAGGCATCCACGATACGCTGCACAAGCGGGTGCCTAACCACGTCTTCAGACTCGAAATGTGTAAAAGCAATACCGCGTATATTCTTGAGTACTTGCTTCGCTTCTGTCAGACCACTTTTTTGATGCTTGGGTAAATCAATCTGCGTAATATCGCCTGTGATCACAACTTTTGACCCAAATCCAATACGCGTCAAAAACATTTTCATTTGTTCCGGCGTGGTATTTTGCGCTTCATCCAGAATAATAAACGATTGATTTAAAGTACGACCGCGCATAAAAGCCAGCGGCGCTATTTCAATGGCTTGACGGTCAAACTGTTTACTGGTTTTATCAAATCCCATCAGATCATAAAGCGCATCGTAGAGGGGGCGCAAATACGGATCGACCTTCTGCGTCATGTCGCCAGGCAGAAAACCCAGGCGCTCCCCAGCTTCAACAGCGGGCCGCACCAATACCAGTCGTGTAACCAACCCTCGCTCTAATGCATCAACGGCGCTGGCGACTGCCAAATAGGTTTTTCCGGTACCTGCAGGACCGATGGCAAATGTAATATCATGATTCTGAATTTGCTGCAAATATTGAGTCTGGCGTTGTGTACGGCCGTATAGATTGGCACGCCGCGTCATTAACGATGGCGAAGCTTTCTCCACCGCAGATATTTCATCGGGAATCTGTGTATCCGCTTTTGTTGGTTTTTTTACTTCGATGAGACCGAGTTGTATCTGTTCAAGACTCAGATGCTGGCGTGATTGATTATAGAAACGGCGTAAAACTTGCGCAGCAAGTTGTGTCTGATCTGATTCGCCGTGCAAGCTGAAATGTTCGCCGCGCCGGGAAATGGTAACATCAAGTGCTGTTTCAACCTGTTTCAGATTCTCGTCAAGCGCGCCGCACAAATTTGCCAGCCTTTGATTATCTGCGGGAGTAAATGAAATCTCTATGGGTTTGGGTTTCAATGTAGGGTGTTACTGTTAAGATAAACAGATTTTCTCAGCAGAAGGAAAACTTTGCAAGCAAAATACAGGTTTTATGCATCAAAAATCTCGCCGCGCAATGAATGCGATAAGGCATCGGTAATCTGAACATGAATGAATTGACCGATCAGACCTTTGTCTCCAGCGAAATTGACAACACGATTATTATCAGTACGGCCAAAGATCTCAGCGGAATTTTTCTTGGAAACACCTTCAACCAGAATGCGCTGCTCACTGCCAACCATACGCTGACTGATTTTACGCGATTGTTGATTAATTTGTGCTTGCAATCGTTGTAACCGCTCAAGTTTAACTGCCTGCGGTGTATCATCGGGCAAGTCCGCTGCCGGCGTTCCCGGACGCGCACTGTAGACAAAACTGAAGGATTCGTCAAAATTCATTTCTTCGACGAGCTTCAATGTCTCTTCAAAATCAGCTTCCGTTTCCCCCGGAAAACCGATAATAAAGTCAGAAGAAAGTGAAATTTCAGGCCGTATAACCCTGAGTTTTCGAATAATGGATTTGTACTCTAACACACTATACCCACGTTTCATCGCCGCCAATACGCGGTCTGAACCCGACTGTACCGGCAGATGCAAATGATTAACAAGCTTGGGTAATGTACCGTAAGCTTCAATCAGTCGTGTTGTAAATTCCTTCGGATGAGAAGTAGTGTAACGGATACGTTCAATGCCGGGTATTTCGTGAATATACTCGGCCAACAAAGCAAAGTCGGCTATCTCGCCATCATCCATCACGCCCAGGTAGGCATTGACATTTTGCCCAAGCAACGTAATTTCCTTAACGCCCTGGTCTGCCAGCACCGCGATTTCCGTCAACACATCGACGAGAGGTCTGGAAACTTCTTCTCCGCGTGTGTAAGGCACAACACAGAAACTGCAGTATTTGCTGCAACCTTCCATGATTGAAACAAAAGCAGTTGCACCTTCAGTACGTGCCGGCGGCAAATGATCAAATTTTTCTATTTCAGGAAATGTAATATCGACTTGTGATTTTCCAGTAACTTTGCGCGCTTCGATTAATTGCGGCAAGCGATGCAGCGTTTGCGGGCCAAAAACAATATCAACAAACGGCGCACGGCGAACAATTGCCTTACCTTCCTGACTAGCCACGCACCCGCCGACACCGATCAATAAATTTGGATTCCTGGCTTTCAGATGTTTGACCCGACCGAGATCATGAAAAACTTTTTCCTGTGCCTTCTCGCGCACTGAACAGGTATTAAACAAAATAACATCCGCCTGCGCCGGATCATCGGTTGGCTCCATGCCATGGGCAGTATGCAGCACATCGGCCATTTTGTCCGAATCATACTCGTTCATCTGGCAACCAAAGGTTTTGATATAAAGTTTGTTATTCACGGAAAAAACAAATAAAAAGATTGTATATGATTTTTTTGTCGCCTATTTTGATTGCTTGCGCGTTTTTTCTTCTTCCTTGGCTGATTTGATTTCTTCCGGAGTCAAAAACCAGATTCGATACACCAGACCCATACTGTCAATCTGATAACGAATATAACCGGTTTGATTCAACATTGCCGGCATGATAAGCAGATTATTGACATCCCTGATTTGCCCGCCTGCACCCATTACCATCATTTCTTTGTCAATCTTGAATTGTGGATAAGCATGAGATTTCAGTTTGCCAAATTTACTTTCCAGTGGAAAATTTCTGATGAACTGCGCATAGCCATAACCGGTCACACCGGCCAGCATGACCACTAAAATGCACTGCAACATCCGCCTTCTTTTCATGATGTTAAGAATACTCAGTCAAACAAACATTCAAACAGACAAGGAAATTATAATTGATGGTGGCGAATCAGGGATTTGAACCCCGGACCAACGGATTATGATTCCGCTGCTCTAACCACTGAGCTAATTCGCCACATGTAAAGACAAGAGGCAGCATTTTGCCCTTGAGAAGTTGGCTTGTCAAGATCAAAAACGTGAATTGACAAGGGCTTATATGCTACGTATCTC
>DOOY01000132.1 GCA_003514765.1 Nitrosomonas sp.
ATGTCGAATGGGAATTTTTATCGCTAATGATACCGGACTGGTCGTTTGTGGCTTTTGTCGGGTTTGGGCTATTATCGGCGTATATCGTTTTTTCCAGAAAAAACGCTTAGATTGTGCTCGGAAAACAGGCGTTTGCCTGTCGGATCATGAATGGGTGAGCGCATACCCGCAGTCACGGTTTATTTACTGAAATTCAGATAATCCGTTCAATAGGCTCTGCGTATTATGTTAAGATTTCTGCATCTCGATAAAAATTTCTGGAAAACCACCCAGGAGAAAAAACAGATGCCAATCACGCGTCAGATTTCCGTTGAACGTGCCTGTGCAATGCTTTCAACTATCAAAGAATTTCAAACGCTTTCTTCCCCCGATTTGGTGGAAATCGCGAGTGCTTGTCATTGGCACCGGTGTGATGAGGATGAAGAAATCATTCGTTTTCATGATCAATCGAATAGTGTTTTTTTTATCGCACAAGGAGAAATTCGCGTTACTTATCATTCTTTATCCGGCCATGAAGTTATTCTATGTGATCTGGCTTCTGGGGAAATGTTTGGCGAGCTCACAGCAATCGACGGTAAATCGCGTTCCGCAACCGTTTTGGCAAAAACCAGTGCTTTACTGGCATCGATGACAGCGGTCAATTTTATGAATATTATTTTTTCTAACCGTTATGTTGCCGAAGCCATTTTGAAACGTTTGGTTAGCGAAGTCCGCAGGTTGACTGAACGCGTATATGACTTCAGTACGCTGGCTGTCAGTAACCGCATACAGGCCGAATTGCTGCGTATCGCGAAAAAAAACATGACGGGGCCGAATACAGCGTTTATTTCGCCAGCTCCCACGCATTTTGACATCGCCAATCTGGTCAGTACCCATCGTGAAGCAGTAACGCGTGAACTCAGTAGTTTGTCAAAAAATAAAATAGTGTTGCGAGAAGGACATGACCTGCATATTCTCGATATCGAAAAATTGACCAATATGGTCAATATGGTGCGTGGCAGTATTTAGTTGTAATCAAACCTTTTAATTACCATCGCTTCTGTTTTTTTGACATCCGCTTCGAGTAAATCCGTATAGACGGCAGGAAACTTCGTCTTGTCACTGACATTATAGGGCGGCAGCGCCCTGATGGACTGTTCGTCAAAATCTTCACTGGCTGCGTGCAAAGCAATTATCAGATCGTCAACCAGATTCTCATATTTTCCTATAAATTCAATTTCTTCGTGGGCTTCGCCTACGAACTCGATAAGACTATAACCATAAACTCCCGGAAATTGAGCCAGCACATTACGCACAAATTGATGAAAATTGTCTGATTGACATGCTAAATCCAGTTGGTTTTTTGAATCCCATCCATACGTCATTTTAAATTGCCAATATGAACGGTATAAGCTAACAGGATGCCTGACAAAAGCAAATTTGAATTTCTCGGGACAAGGACATTGTTTCAAACCGATATGCGGATTACCCGATATTCTGTAATCCTTGCACGCAATGCCGGCTGCTGAAATCGCTTTTTTTACCCATGAACCGCCCGTTTTAGGGACATGTAAAAAACAGGATTTTGGGAGAATAAGCATGGCAGAAATTCCTGAATTTCAGATAGCCGGTTTGATGATGGCTTATCCGGTAAATGGTATGTAGTGCGTTAACCGCTTTTTATGCGAGCCAAAGCATATTCATTTATTTTTGTCCGCAACCAGGTCTCGCACGAAGTTGGGCAGGGCAAAAACGCCCAGATGCGTTTCTCCATTGTAGAACTGAAGCTGTTGGAGATTACGTGTTTTGATGCGCCGGTCGATTTCTTCGCTGGTGAACGCTTTCGGATCGCACTTATCGGAGCATACAGCCAGAGCCCATTGCGCGCCATAGAGCGGGATGTACATGGTGTAAGGCCGCACGATGCTGAAAATACCGTTTAGTCGTTGCGTGAGTTCGGTAACACGTTCTGGGTGCGCCGTCGGCGAACCGACATGGAGTGTCAACAGGCCTTCCGGGCTAAGCGCCCGCTGACATTGCTGGAAGAATTCGGTGGCGTAGAGAGCCGCAGCCGGTCCAATCGGGTCGTTAAGATCCAGCGCGATCAGGTCGAATTTTTCTTGGGTTTCGCGCATGAATTTGATGCCGTCGTCGATGATGACCCGTAGTTTAGGGTTATCGAAAACACCGTTATGCACTGCCTGAAAATGTTCCTTGGCAATCTTGATGACATCGGCATCTATTTCAACCAGGGTAACTTGCTCAACTGAAGGGTGTTTGAGCGCTTCCTCAGATGAACCGCCGTCACCGCCGCCAATAATGAGTACGTTTCGCGGCGCGTCGTGCGCTGTCAGTGCAGGATGAATCAAGTTTTCGTGGTAGACAAATTCTTCCCGTTCGGAAGTCATATTATAATCATCCAAACGGAAAATTTTCCCGTATTGCGGCGTGTCGTAAATGGCAAGCTTCTGGAATCGGGTCTGCCACGCTCCGATTTGACGATTTGCCCTGATATAGAAACCGATCGCATCGTTCAGCGGTTCGACGAGTAAATGTTCACCACGCTCAATTGCGTGTTTGGCGATTTCTTCTGGTTCAAAGTACTCGATGATCGCGTTGAACAGCTGGTGCGCCTTGGTGCTGTTGTCCGCGCTGTAGTTACAGACATAGACGTCCAGCGTTAACCCATTGTTTTCCGGCCAGGTATGAATTGCAAGGTGCGATTCGGCAAGAACCACTGTGCCAGTAAAACCTGAATCGTCAAATTGCTTGAATGTGGCGTCCATCACCGTAAGTCCGGATGCCTGTACCATGCTGATGCACTTGTCCTTAAAGCTTGCGCTATCAACCAGGCGCTGTGGATCACAGCGGCAGTCAGCCAGATCACCAATAAGATGCAAACCGTTCATAGCCGCATCTCCAGATAACCCATCTGGTTCAGTTCAGTTCGATTCGCAGGGTAAGAGATGTTGTAACCGCTTTGTGGAGAAATACTGAAATATTCTTTTTCGTTCAATTCGTGCAAAACCCAATTTTGACAGCCTGTATACAACAATACAGCAGCAGGCGCCTAATTAAGAATTCGGCCTCGACCGATCGTACGCTTTTTGTAACTCACTCAAAAA
>DOOY01000297.1 GCA_003514765.1 Nitrosomonas sp.
AGTCTGCGTTGAAAATTTTGTGGCGGCAGTGTTCGGAATTGGCCTGGGCAAACATCATGAGCTCTACATCGGTCGGGTTACGTCCAGCCTCGGTAAAATGATGCGCGAGATATTCAATTTCGTCAGGTGATAAAGCCAGGCCCATTTCTGTATTGGCTTTTTGCAGCGCCTGCATGCTATCTGTCTGGATATCGACGATTTTTAATGGCTGCGGCGCAAAATGCCGGAACAGCCGTTCGGCGTCGTCAAAAGACTGCAGAACAGATTCAGTCATGCGGTCATGCAGCAAAGCCTGCAATGATTGCTGTTGTTCCGGAGCAATTACCTGATCCGCCTGTACATAATAGGCAATACCGCGCTCGATACGTTCAACGGCTTCCAGTCCGCAATGGCGCGCGATATCGGTTGCCTTGCTCGACCACGGTGAAATCGTACCGGGACGGGGAATCACAAGATAACATGCCTGCCCTGACGCAGCGTGATTCTGCGGCATGTAGCTATTCAACAATTGCTCGAGCAACATGGTTTCGTTTTCAGTCAATGCACGGCTGACTGCACAGAAATACCAATATTCAGTATAAATATGAGAAACTTGTATATTAAATGTGTTTAATTGATTCGTCAGTTTCTCAAGTCTGAAAGAAGAAAGGGCGCTGCCGCCACAAAATCGAAGCATCGGGAAAAGTTACCATGATTAAAAGTAACATTTTACACGAGAAACAATTCTTTCCCTTAATACCGCATCAACTGCAGCACACACTACCGTACATCACACATAACTAACATGACACATACAATCGATCCGGTTTTTTTGACCGAAGAAATCCGGACAATAGAACAAGCTGCGTTTGCCCTGCCCAACCCGCCCGATCTGATGGAAAAAGCGGGGCGCGCCGCTGCAGAAGCTGTCAGGGATAAATTTGCCGTAAACAAGACCTTGCGTGTGCTGGTGCTGGCAGGCCCTGGCAACAATGGCGGCGATGCATTTGTCGCCGCACGTTATCTGAAACAATGGGGTCATGCAGTGACAGTCGTTTTTTGCGCCGACCCCGAACGCCTGCCGCAGGATGCCCAGAAGGCCAGACAGGCCTGGCTGAATAATCAGGGAGAGATTCAACCGGACATCCCGGATGGTACAGGCAGCCAAAACTGGGACCTGGTCATTGACGGTTTATTCGGCATCGGCCTGAATCCGGGCCGTCCGCTGACAGGTCAATACCTAGACTGGATTAACACCGTGAATACCCTGCGCAGACCTGTTCTCGCGCTGGACATACCTTCCGGGCTCGGCAGTGATGACGGCGGCGTTTACGGCGCAGCCGTCGACGCCAGCGTGACCATTACCTTTATCGGCCTCAAACCCGGCATTCTGACCCAGTATGGCCCGCAGTATTGCGGCAAATGCATTGTGTGCGATCTTGACCTTGATCCGGTATCGATGCTGTCTCCCCATGCGTGGGTGATCAACCGGAAACTGGCTGAAATACTGCTGCCCGCCCCACGATCCGCCAACAGTCACAAAGGCAGCTTCGGCAGCATCGGCATTCTGGGCGGCAACAACGGCATGGTCGGCGCAACCCTGCTGGCGGGCAGGGCTGCGTGTTATCTTGGCGCCGGACGCGTTTATCTGGGCATACTTGCAACGTCTGCACCGGATGTCGACCTGCTGCACCCCGAACTCATGCTGCGCGCACCGTCTGAATTATTTGAACTGAGCACCATCAATTGCCTGGTGGTCGGACCAGGCATGAGCATGAGCGAAACGACTTACGACTGGGTGGAAAAAACGCTGGAAAGCGACTTGCCGCTGGTTCTGGATGCCGATGCGCTCAACCATATCGCCTTTCACAGCGAACTGGCCAGAAAACTGAAACACCGCGAAACCCCCGCCGTCATCACACCGCATCCTGCAGAAGCCGCACGGCTTCTGGACACGGATGTATCGACCGTTCAGCGTAATCGCATGGATGCCGCAAGCTGTTTGTCCAGAAATTTGAACTGTTCTGTTTTACTGAAAGGTTCCGGCAGTATCTGCACGCTTGCGGACGGCACATGCTTTTTTAACACCAGCGGCAATCCGGGATTGAGCAGCGCCGGCACGGGCGATGTCCTTGCCGGCATTATCGGCGCACTGATTGCGCAAGGACAGAAACCGAACGACGCGCTGCTGCTCGCTGTTTATCTGCATGGCGCAGCAGCGGATGCATTGCTTAAACAAAACAATGGTCCCGTGGGCATGACGGCTTCGGAAATAATTACGGCTGCGCGGTTATTGTTAAACGAATGGGTTTATCAGAAAAATGAGACGCATATCGCGTAAACAGGCGTTTCATTCTCAGCCGGTTCTTTTGAGAAAAACATGCCGCCGCCATGAGGAAGCGGCTGTCTGTAACGTCACTGCTTCAAGCGTTTAATCGTTTCCAGCAATATTTCATTATCCGGATCTTTCTCCAGCGCGGATCGCCAGACATCTTCAGCATCTTTGTGCGCACCCTGAACCCAAAGCACCTCGCCCAGATGTGCGGCGATTTCAGAGTCCTGACTGATTGAAAATGCGCGATTCAAATAATTCAAACCATCGGTTATATTGCCCATGCGGTAATAAACCCAGCCCAGGCTGTCCATGATATATGGATCGTCCGGAGAAAGTTCGACCGCTTTTTTAATCAGTTTTAATGCTTCTGGCAAACGCTTGCCGCGCTCCGCATAGCTATAGCCCAATGCATTGTATGCATGCGCATTATCCGGTTTGAGTTCAATTAATTTTCGCAAATCCGTCTCAAGAATTTCGAATTTACCGAGCTTATCCGCAGCCAGCGCCCGGTCATATAACAGTTCGGGATAGTCCGGAAGTTTTTCCAATCCCTGGTCGAGAATCCTGAATACTTCCTGATGCGACCCGGCCCGCCGCAAAATCTGTGCCTCAGCCAGAATCAGATGTGCAGTTTGCTGATCGTCTACAGCAGGCAGCTGCTGAATATGTAAACGCGCATCGCCCAGCTGCCCTTTTTGCGCCAGCAAGTCAGCGTAGCGTATCTGAGCTGGCAGATAGCGCCCGCCTCTTTGCACCTGGCGATAAGATTCCATGGCCAGATCAGTCTGTTTCATTTCTTCATAAACCCGGGCCAGATGAAAATGGATGGCGCTGGGATCCTGATATCCTAAAGCGAGCGCTTTTTTCAGACTGCGCTCAGTCATGTCAAAATCATACAATTCAGTTGAAATCAAGCCTATCGCCACCATGATGTCAGCATCTTCCTGATTATTATCGAACAATATCTGTAACTGTTCGCGCGCCGAATCTTTTTCATTCAATTCAACCAGAAGCCTGGTATAGACAATGCGCACTTCATTCGTTTCAGGATATTTTTTCAGGTAATCACGATAAAAATGCGCCGCATCCGAATTAGAACGGCGTTGCAGCATTCTTCCGTTTTGAACAGCGGCAACATCCCAATCCGGACGCAGAACCAGCGCTTGTTCCATTTCGGTAAGTGCAGTGTCGTATTCTCCTGCAAACCAGGCTGCCTGTGATATCGCAAAATGTACTTCGGGTAATTTAGGGTACGGTACCGCCAGTTTCTGTATCAACCGTAATGTTTCCGCTTTGCTGGAATTGCGCGATAACAGTTGATTCAGTTGCATGAATGCATTACCGACATTTTCCTTGTCTGAAGCCAGTAATTTTTCCAGATGCGGAAAAGCTGCATCGAGTTTACCAAGATTGACCAGCATTGCTGCCAGTGTCTGGCGTGCATCGAGCGAGTCCGGATCAAGCTCGACCCACAGGGAAGCTGCTCTTTCTGCAGCAAAAGGATGACGTGCATGCAAAGCAACTTCACTGGCGCGCCTGGCGATACGCGGGTCACGTGTCGTCTGCGCCAGTTTAAGATAGCGGCTGACAGCAACATCAAGATTACCGCGCTGCAACGCCGTCTCGCCCAATAAAAAATCAAATAATATAGGCGCCGTCAGTGCCTGTTTCGGCAACTTGGACGGGTCTATTTCGCCGTCATCATTTTGCTCACCGGATTCAGTGGATTCAGCGGTTTTCGAGGATTCGATGGATTTTTCCGTTTTGCCGCCACCTTCTTGAATGGGAAACTGTGCACACGCAGCAAGGGCGAATGTCAATAGAAGCGCAAGAATTTTAGGTTTCATGAAAAATCCAGAGATAATAGTCAAACAAATAATAAAGCCAATGTATATAAATAGATAGCCAGCTATTTCCTGTTAGCAGGCTGTTGAAAGACCTGATGAATAATCATTGATGCCTTCTGATTTTAATTGACTCTATTTTACTTTTATACACTTAATAAAGTGAAACAAATTATTTTCTCGTTTTATCAAACTGGATAATTAAGAAAACCGAACAACAAAGCCAGTCTCATCAGATATATAGATGAAACCATATCATACCTGCATAATGAGACAAAAAATGCATATCAGCCCATTAATGTATATTTTAACCAATGAGAACACTATTATTTTATGAAAGTTCACCGGTAACTGATGAAAACCAGGGCAGCCCGTTATCGCGCACCCAATATCACCTCAACCCGGTGCATTTGTCCCGCGCGTTGATAATGCAGCTCAACTTTCTGTTTCCCTTCAAGCGTTTTCAGGATCTCGGAATAGGACGCCAGATCACTGATCGGTTGATCTGCGAGTCGCAGCAAAATATCGCCTGCCTGCAACTGTGCGTGCTGCGCAGCCGTATTAGGGATAACGCTCTCGACACGCACGCCTGCCCCCCGGTATGAGAAATCGGGCACTGTGCCGAGCCGGGCACGGCGTCTGTTTTTCTGATTGCTGCCGGATTGCATGGATGCAGACTGCGCTCTGCCGGATTGCAACGTCACGGTCAGCGGCTCGCTCCGGCTGGAAAGATACTCGGCAGCCTCC
>DOOY01000207.1 GCA_003514765.1 Nitrosomonas sp.
GCGGTACGGCGCTTGAAGTGCTTGAACAGGATGCAGACAGTGGTTATTCGAAGGTGCAGACAAACAGTGGTGTTGAAGGGTGGGTGTTAACGCGTTATTTGATGCGTGAACCTGCCGCCAGAATGCAGTTGCAACATCTAGTCAAGCAAGTGACCGGCAACATGCCTCAAAACAGCAGTATACGCAGTCAAATGGATTTGATTAAAACAGAATACGACAATGCCAACGACCGCATCAAAGCTCTCGAGCTGGATAAAGAACAACTGGAAGAGCAGTTAAATGAAATCAAGAGCACGGCAGCGAATGTTTTGGCGATTGATGCTGAGAATCAGCAGCTGCATCATAAATTTACGGAAGCAAAATCACAACTTGAAGCATTGCAGGAACAGTACAGCCGGTTAAGTGACAGTAGCGAGAAGGATTGGTTTATCACCGGTGCGCTGGTTTTGCTGGGTGGATTGTTATTAGGATTAATCATCCCCAAAATCAGTTGGCAAAGGCGCTCCCGCTACGGTAGTTTTTAAAATCCGGTTTTCACCGCATTCGTGTTATTCATTGCAAGATCAAAGCACTGGGATGATAAATCAGAATTGAAAATTTTTCGCCTCTGCGAGACAACCATCCGCGTACTTCCAGTTTTTTCCCCAGATAGGTTTCCAGTTCAGGAAAGTGACTGTGGTGATCGTTGGCAATGCGTATATTGACATGGTCATTGAAAATCAGATAGGTATACCTGCGTCTATGCTGGATTTTTTTCAGGGCTCCAATATAGCGCCGCCAGCCTTTATGACCGGATGTTATTTGTGAAAGCGGATGCACCTGATATTCGGGTAATTTCCATATTCCCAGCTTCTTTTTCTCAGCCTGCTTTTGTGCCTGACTGAATTGATCGGCATGCCGTATATTAGGTGGGATAATGCTTACAAAAGCCAGGCCGTTTCTGAGTAATTCAAGATTGAGATGTTTGCCGTCAGGCAAGAAAACATGGGCAAGCAAACGGTTATATTTGTCATGTTTTTCGAGATCATACTCCAGATAAACTTTCCGGTTTGTAAGCTGATTCTCCAGCCACGTTTTAGCTGCTAATCCCCCGGGTTCTTTTGCGCGATGGCGGCTCTCAATTTCAGGTGTGTTGATACCGAGCAATCGAACGCGCTGTCCATTTTTTAGAATAATGGTGTCGCCATCGTAGACTTTTTTTACTTGATGCAGGTGCCGGTAAGCGCGATTGGGAAGCCTGATTTGTCTGGCGCCTTCAATGGCCTTATCTGAATAGGTAACGCTGCCTGTTGCATCTTCGCTGCGAAAAATTTCAGTACTGAAAACGGGTTGCGTAATCAAGCTGAAAAAAATTGCCAGATACAAACGAAAATAATGTTTCTGCCGGTTATTCATGTTGTTATCAATTGAGCTATGCTAGGTCGGTTACGTGTTGATGCCATGCGCCGGGTATGAAAAATGCTTTTAAAATAAAAATATGGCACAATCATCGGTTTTTGGGTTTGTGAGCGGAAACTATAAAAGTGTGATGAATTAAAGCGAAAAGATCAGTGTTAGAATCGTCATGCTTGCAGACAAGATAAATACATTTTAATCGCTGAATAGAAAATGCCATATGCTGGTAAAGAACGCTTTTCAGCGCTACTTTCTGGCGATCAGGAATCTTTTTAAGTACTCTAATAAAAATATGCGTCAATATCCAATCAATCCAATCAGCCTGGCCAAACGGGTTGTCACTTTGATTGTCAGCATGGCCAGCTTGACCAAGTTGACCG
This sequence comes from Nitrosomonas sp., assembly GCA_003514765.1. GTDB lineage: Bacteria > Pseudomonadota > Gammaproteobacteria > Burkholderiales > Nitrosomonadaceae > Nitrosomonas. Next base: position 1,776 of record DOOY01000207.1, read on the forward strand.
GTTGCGCGATCGGGTAAAGGAGTTTGCAACTTCATGGAAATCGATAGGATAATCGATACGGCTTTTGAGCCTGTTTCGAATGCGGTTGCGTCCGTAATTTTTTATAGCGTTCCGCTATTAGGGCTCGAAATTAAGCTGGTGCTGGTATGGCTGGTTGTTGCGGCGCTTTTTTTTACTGTTTATTTTGGTTTTATCAATGTGCGCTGTTTTGTGCACGGCATTAATGTACTGCGCGGTAAACACGATGATCAGAACGCAGATGGCCAGATTAATCGATTCCAGGCGTTGATGACTTCGCTGTCGGGAACCGTTGGGTTGGGTAATATCGCCGGTGTGGCTGTGGCGATTTCGGTGGGCGGCCCCGGCGCGGCGTTCTGGATGGCGGTCATGGGTGTTTTCGGTATGTCGACCAAATTCATTGAAGTCACATTGGGCGTTAAATACCGTCAGCATGGATCAAAGCGGCATCCGGAAGCGATTTCAGGCGGCCCAATGTACTATTTGCGTGCAGCTTTCGATCAATTTCATAAGCCTCGATTCGGCAGGTTCATGGCGGGGATGTTTGCATTGTGTTGTATCGGCGGCACAATTGGCGCCGGTGGTTTGTTTCAGGCGAATCAGGCTTACCAGCAGGCTCTGATTGTGACCGGCGGCGAGACCGGTTTTTTGGCCGAAAGAGGCTGGATGTTTGGCGTTTTTATGGCATTGCTCGTTGGCTTGGTAATTATAGGAGGTATTAAATGGATTGCAGCAGTTGCCAGTAGCGTTGTGCCGGTTATGGCGATTACTTATATCGTGGCGAGTTTTGTGGTCATTGGTGTCCATTACGCTGCAATCCCCGAAGCCGTACAAACCATTTTTGAAATGGCGCTTTATCCTGAAGCGGGGGTCGGTGCATTGATGGGCGCTTTGTTAATGGGTGTGCAGCGTGCTACTTTTTCCAATGAAGCGGGACTGGGATCATCGGCGATTGCACATAGCGCGGTGAAAACGGATGTGCCGGTTAGTCAAGGTATGGTCGGCATGCTGGGGCCTTTTATCGATACCGTGGTTATTTGTATGGTTACGGCTTTGGTTATTGTTATTTCAGGGGCTTATGTTGAAGGTAGCGGAATTGAAGGTGTTGAGCTGACATCGCGCGCGTTTGCTTCCGGAATTTCCTGGTTTCCCTATGTGTTGTCAGTTACAGTTTTCCTGTTTGCTTACTCAACCATGATTTCATGGTCGTATTATGGATTGAAATGCGCAACATACCTTTTTGGCGAATATGATATTGTTGAAAATATCTATAAAGTTTTCTTTTGCATATTCATTATTGTCGGCTCGGCGACTCAGTTGTCCAATATTATTCTATTCACCGATTCAATGGTTTTTGCCATGGCGATTCCAAATATTATTGGACTGTATATGCTCGCACCTGAAATCAAAAAAGATCTTCGAACCTATCTTCAGGATATCAGAATAAAATAGCAGTTCTTACGATCTACAATCAAAATAAAAAACACATGTGCATTGAGAAATTGTATTAAAATCAACGCCCGTTCGTCAGTCAATTAACAATATTTTCCTGAAGTATGGCATCTGAAACCCTAATTGAAATCAATGACTTAAATTTTTCATATGATACGCGAACAATTTTGAAAGGCGTTAATATGACAATGCGGCGTGGTCAGTTGATCGCCATTATGGGTGGCAGCGGGTCGGGAAAAACAACTCTGTTGAAACTCATCGGTGGTGCTGTGCGCCCATCTTCAGGTTTTGTCAAGGTTTCCGGGCAGGTAATCCATGAACTCAATCGCGATGCGCTTTTTAAGATGCGCCGAAAAATGGGTATGCTGTTTCAATTCGGTGCATTGTTTACAGACCTGTCTGTTTTTGACAATGTGGCTTTTCAAATGCGCGAGCATACAGATTTGCCCGAATCCATGATACGTGACCTGGTATTAATGAAACTGCATGCAGTAGGATTGCGTGGTGCGCATCAGTTGATGCCGGCTGAACTATCAGGTGGCATGGCGCGCCGTGTCGCATTGGCGCGATCGATCGCGCTGGATCCGATGCTGATGATGTTTGACGAGCCCTTTACTGGTCTGGATCCGATATCGTTGAGTGTTATCGGCGGCTTGATTCGCCGTCTGACAGATGCGCTGGGCATGACATCGATTATTGTCACACATGATGTGCAGGAATCATTGAGTATCGTCGACTATGTTTATTTTATCGCAGATGGTGTGATTGCCGCGCACGGTACACCGAAGGACGTGAAGGAATCCGAAGCACCCTTCGTGCATCAGTTTGTGCATGGCGAAATCGATGGCCCGGTGCCTTTTCATTATCCTGCACAAGCCTATCTCCAGGATCTGAATTTGGAGAAAACGCTTGCTTAAACCGATGGCGCGAATTATTTCCGGTATTCAGGGTGTCGGACACCGCACTATTGAGGCTGTCTGGCGGCTGGGTCAAGCCACACGCTTTTTTTTGCTGGTGTTGTTAAAATCGGGTACCAGTCTGCGCCGTTTTGGATTAGTAATACGCGAATTATACTATACCGGTGTCTTGTCGCTCATTATCATCGTGGTATCAGGGCTATTTGTCGGCATGGTGTTGGGTTTGCAAGGATATGAAACCCTGCAGAAATATGGTTCCGAGACGGCTGTGGGTACGCTGGTGGCGTTGTCGCTGGTCAGAGAGCTGGGACCGGTTGTGGCAGCCCTTTTATTCGCCAGTCGCGCTGGTTCGGCTATTACAGCGGAAATTGGCTTGATGAAAGCAACCGAGCAACTGACAGCGATGGGAATGATGGCTGTGGATCCGGTTGCACGCGTCGTGGCGCCGCGCTTCTGGGCGGGCGTCATTTCCATGCCTTTGCTGGCGGCTATATTTTCGGTGATGGGTGTGTTTGGCGGTTATCTGGTGACGGTACTGTTTATTGGTGTCGATGAAGGCTCTTTTTGGTCGCAAATGCAAAGTAATGTCGATTTCAGAATCGATATACTGAACGGTTTTATTAAAAGTTGTTTTTTTGGCGTCGCAGTGACGGCTATTGCTGTGTTTGAGGGGTATGACTCGCCTCCTACAGCGGAAGGTGTTTCAGGCGCGACAACGCGTACTGTTGTAACCTCATCATTGGTGATACTGGGACTTGATTTTATCCTGACAGCTTTCATGTTTAGAGGACTTTAGGTAAATGCAACGAGCTACTTTGGATTTATGGGTAGGACTGTTTGTGGTGATAGGAATTGGTGCGTTAATGATTTTGAGCCTGAAGGTGGGCAATCTGAATACTTATGGCGTCTCGGACAGCTATGTTATCAAGGGAAATTTTGAGAATATAGGCGGATTGAAGGCTCGTGCGCCCGTAAAAAGCTCAGGTGTTGTCGTTGGACGTGTTACCGACATTCAATTCAGTACACAAAGCTACGATGCAATCGTTACCATGAATATTGACAGCCGTTATCAATTTCCTAAAGATACTTTCGCCAGCAT
>DOOY01000295.1 GCA_003514765.1 Nitrosomonas sp.
AGGTGATACAATCATGAAAACCAATTCCGCTATGGTGCTGGAGGAAATGATCGGGCGTTTCTTGTTTGATAAGGCTTCTGAAGATAACGATTTCTAGTCAAATAGCGAAAATTCAGGTTGTTTAAAGTTTGTATGTTAAATCGAATATTGAATGAAATTGTGAGGGAACAATGAAAAGATTTTTGGGTGTGGTGACATTTTTGGTTGCTTTCTTGTTTGTGTTCCCGGTGTGGTCGATGGAGATGAGGCCGGATCGGTTGGTTGATAGAACCGTTCAAGAAGTGCTTGAAATTATAGGTAAGGATGAAAGAATAGGTGATGACAAGGAAAGAATGTTGGATCTGATAGAGGACAAAATTCTGCCTCATTTTAACTTTACGCGTATGACGCGTTTGGCGATGGGAAAGCACTGGTCTTCTGCTGCGCCTGAACAACAGAATGTACTGGTTGACCAGTTTCGAACTTTACTGGTCAGAACTTATTCAAATGCATTGACGAGTTATCGGAATGAAACGGTAAAAGTTAATCCAATCAAGGAACTAGGTGATAGTGTCGATACGACGGTAAGATTAATAGTCATGCAAGGCAGCGGTAAACAGCCGGTGCCGATAGATTACAGTATGGAAAAAGGGCCGGATGGCTGGAAAGTATATGATGTTACGGTTGCTGGCGTCAGTCTGGTGACAAACTATCGTGGTTCCTTTAACAGCCAGATACGCAAGGGTGGTGTTGACGGTCTCATCAAAACATTATCGGATAAAAATCGTTCACTGGAAGGCAAATAATCAGTAATATTTTCTGCTACGTTAAAAACTAATTGTTTGGAATGATTCGCTGCGAAGAAAATACTCTTGTCGTTCAAGGCGCTGTCACCGTCAGTAACGTGACCGCCTTGACCCAAGAGGGAATTGCGCTGCTTAATAATGACCGTCTGCTGGTTGACTTGCAGCAGGTGACCGAAGTCGATTCTACCGTTATCAGCATGTTGTTTGAGTGGCTGCGCGAAGCCAATAAAAAAAATTGTCATCTGGAATTTACCCGTTTACCCGCAAGTATTGAAAGCCTGGTGCAGCTCTACGGTGTCGCCGACATCATTAAACCTTTATCAAACCCATCAAAGTCGGAAAGTTGATTCCGCTTTGTTCCCTTTAAATGATTCATTGAATGTCTGTAGCCATAGCGGTCAATAAAGTATGTAAATACTATGGCTCTCTTTGTGCACTGGATCATGTTGATCTGAGAATAGAGGCGGGAGAGTTTTTCGCGTTACTGGGCCCGAATGGTGCCGGTAAAACAACATTGATCAATACCATTGCCGGATTAGCAATTACCGATAGCGGCTCAATTCATGTCATGGGCAATCATGTGATTAACCAATATCGGCAAGCCCGGAAACAGTTGGGTGTGGTGCCTCAGGAACTCGTTTTTGATCCGTTTTTTACCGTTCGCGAAACCCTGAAAATTCAATCGGGCTATTACGGCATTTCTAATAGCGCCTCCTGGATTGATGAAATTATTGATCGGCTTGGTCTGACAGATAAGGCTGATGTTAACATGCGCGCACTGTCCGGCGGCATGAAGCGGCGGGTCATGGTAGCGCAGGCGCTGGTACATAAACCGCCTGTTATCATTCTGGATGAGCCGACAGCGGGGGTGGATGTCGAATTGCGGCAATCGCTTTGGGATTTTATCAAACAGTTGAATATTGAAGGGCATACCATTGTATTGACCACGCACTACTTAGAGGAAGCAGAGGCACTCTGTAACAGGGTTGCTATGCTGAAACAGGGAAAAATTATTGCCTTGAACAGTATGCAGGATCTGATCAATAACATGACAGTCGGTTATTCGCTGCGCTTGAGATTGCAGCCGGATAGTCTGCCTCCGGTTTTGCAGGATAAACAGATCGGCAGCCACAATGGGTTTTATGAATTGAAAATCGATGCGCATGCGCAAATTGAATTGATACTTGCACGGCTGCGCGAAGCGAATATCCAGATTCTGGAAATGCAATTGTTACAGCCCGATCTTGAAGATGTGTTCGTCAATATGATGAAAAATTCGATACCTGAAATGTAATGACCGGTTTTCTGACTTTACTTTACAAGGAACTGCTGCGTTTCTGGAAGGTAGGTTTCCAAACGGTACTGGCGCCTATCGTGTCCACTTTGCTTTATTTACTGATATTTTTTCATGTTCTGGAAACGCGTGTGGAAGTGTATCAGGGTGTTTCATACACGGCATTTCTGATTCCCGGTTTGGTGATGATGGCTGTAATGCAAAATGCGTTTGCCAATGCATCGTCGAGTATGATTCAATCAAAAATCAGTGGCAATATTGTTTTTGTGTTGTTATCCCCGCTGACGTATCGCGAGATTTTCTTTGCCTATATACTGGCTTCTGTTGTGCGTGGATTATTGGTGGGCATCGGTGTATATCTGGTGACATGGCTGTTTTTTGATATTCCGTTATTTTGGCCGCTTTGGATATTCATGTATGCAGTCATGGGCAGCGCACTGTTGGGCGCTTTGGGCGTCATTGCAGGCATTTGGGCAGATAAATTTGACCAACTGGCGGCATTCCAGAATTTTCTCATCATGCCACTCACATTTTTATCTGGTGTGTTCTACTCGATTCATTCGCTGCCGACGGTCTGGCAGTATTTATCGCATATCAATCCGTTCTTTTATATGATCGACGGGTTTCGTTACGGATTTTTTGGCGTTTCGGATATCTCGCCCTATGTGAGCCTTTTGGTCGTGACCGTGTGTTTTTTGGCGGTATCGTATCTGGCGATACAGATACTCAGAACGGGCTATAAATTGCGGCATTGATTTTGTTTTCTGGTTGATCGTACAGCGCCCCTTGATTGGCATCTGCCATGCTGCCGCGCGGTTTTTTCATTTTACTTCCGGGTATGGATAAAGCATGTTCATGGCAATGCTTTTTCCGGCTGTTTCCACAATACGCACATGTTCGCGCTTGAATTCGCGGGCGTGGCGCAGCCCGCATGAATGCGCGATCATGTTGACTTCTTTATTGAAATTTCTGGCGTAGTTGGTAACGCGCACACTTTTTTCTTCGACTACGAGACCGTTCTGCAAGCGTGGATTGTGCGTTGTTACACCGGTCGGGCAGGTGTTTTTGTGGCAACGCAGCGCCTGAATGCAGCCGAGCGAAAACATGAATCCACGCGCGGTATTGACAAAATCCGC
>DOOY01000186.1 GCA_003514765.1 Nitrosomonas sp.
GGTAATAATGAAATAATATATTGTTATTCAGTTTTTTATGAATTTTTGGTGCCCAGAAGAGGACTCGAACCTCCACACCCGAAGGCACATGGACCTGAACCATGCGCGTCTACCAATTCCGCCATCTGGGCAACGTTTGATGTCTGAATTATCAGATACATAAAGAGTGCCACATTCTATAGGAAATCGCTATTTTGTCAATTAAGAAGCATCGTAAGCTCAGGAATCAGGACCCTTATCTGGCGCGCGAAAAGACGCGTTATGCGCATCCTTTACCAAGCCGGGAATATATTCTGCAGATTTTGAAAGATCGCGGTGTTCCACTGGCTGAAACTGAGTTGCAGACGTTGCTGGATATTGGTGCCGATGAACAGGAAAATTTTGCGCGCAGACTGGGCGCAATGATACGTGAAGGGCAGATATTCCGTAATCGCAAAGGCGCTATTTGCGTTATGGAAAAATTGGATTTGATAAAAGGAAAAATACAGGGACATGCAGATGGCTTTGGTTTTTTAATTCCCGATGATGGCAGTGCAGATTTGTTTTTGTCAGAAAAAGAAATGCATAAAGCGCTGCATGGCGATCTGGTGCTCGTACGTGAAAAGGGAATTGACCGGCGTGGCCGGCGGGAAGGCGTTATTGTAGAAATTCTCGAGCATGCCAATAAGCAGATTGTCGGGCGATTATTTATTGATCACGGTATTTTATTTGTCGTGGCGGAGAACAAGCGTGTCAACCAGGATATTCTGATACCAGTTGACCATTCACTGAATGCCGATGCCGGGCAAGTTGTGATGGTCGAGATTATTCAGCAACCCAATAAGCATACACAACCGATTGGCCATATTGTTGAAATTCTTGGCGATTACGCAGACCCGGGGATGGAAATCGATATTGCACTGCGTAAGCATGATCTGCCCTATGTTTTTTCTTCCGAAGTCGACAGCCTTGCCAATAAACTGCCTACCCGGGTGCTGCAAAAAAATCATACGGACCGGCGGGATATCCGCCATCTGCCTTTAGTCACAATAGACAGTGAAACGGCACGTGATTTTGACGATGCGGTTTACTGTGAGCAGCATGCCGGCGGATTTACGTTATATGTCGCAATTGCCGATGTCAGTCAATATGTGCAACCAGGTGACGCTTTCGATCGGGAAGCACTCGATCGTGGTAATTCAGTTTACTTTCCACAAAGGGTGATACCGATGTTGCCTGAGGTGCTTTCAAACGAACTCTGTTCGCTCAATCCCAACCGCAATCGCCTGTGTATGGTTTGTGAGATCCGCCTTGATGGGCATGGCGAAAGACTGGATTATGCATTTTATCCGGCACTGATGCGTTCGCATGCGCGGCTGACTTATCATATTGTTGCGGCTATGCTGGCCGATCCAAAAGGCGAGGAAGCCGGTAAGCATGCAAAGCTTTTTCCACACCTGCAGAATATTAATAGATTATTCAAGGTATTGCTTAAGGCACGTAAAAAGCGCGGCGCAATTGATTTTGAAACCACTGAAACGCAGATGTTTTTTAATGACCAGGGCAAGATTGAAAAGATTGAGCCGGTACAGCGTAATGATGCGCACCGGTTAATCGAAGAGTGCATGCTTGCGGCGAATGTCTGTGCCGCCGATTTTTTGCAAAAAAACCGGCATTCTGTTCTGTATCGCGTACATGAAAGGCCGGTTGCGGACAAACTGGAAGCGCTGCGTCATTTTCTCAAGGAAGTGGGTGTGCAGCTGGGCGGGAGAAGCAAACCAAGTGCCGGCGATTATGCCAAAACGTTGCTTAAAATAAAGGACAGGCCGGACAAACATCTATTGCAGACTGTCATGTTGCGCTCACTGCCGCAGGCGGTTTATAGTCCTGATAATAACGGTCATTTCGGTCTGGCTTATGAAGCCTATACACACTTTACTTCTCCCATTCGGCGTTACCCTGATTTATTGACGCACCGGGCCATCAAAGCAGTGCTGAGCGGTAATAAATATTCACCGGGCGATTGGCATGAACTGGGGCGTCATTGTTCGCAAACGGAGCGGCGTGCCGATGAGGCGACCCGCGACGTGGAGGCCTGGTTGAAGTGCTTTTTTATGCAGGATAAAATTGGTGAATGTTTTGAAGGCATTATCAGCAGTGTTACTGGTTTTGGATTGTTCGTTGCATTGGATGAAGTCTATGTCGAAGGGCTCGTTCATATCTCAGAGCTTCCCAGTGACTATTTTCATTTTGATGCTGCCCAACAGCGCTTGCTGGGTGAACGCAGCGGAAAACAGTACCGCCTCGGTGATCGGTTAAGTGTCAAACTGGCCCGCGTTGATCTGGAAACCAGTAAAATAGATTTCACCCTGAATGAGCCTGCCGCATCCGGTAAACAGAACAGACAATCCAGATCCGTTAAAAAGTCAAAAAAGAAGAAACTACAATAGGCTTATTGCTGATTGTTTTAAGTCTCTCCAACTATTGTGCTCAGTGAAAGCCATGTCAACTACGCGTCTAATTTTCGGTTTCCATGCAGTTATCAGTCGTTTAAGACAGAATCCTGCCAGTATTAAAGAGATTTATGTTGATGCTGAACGGAGTGATCAGCGTGTTCGCAGCTTGATGGCGCTGGCAGAATCCTGTCAGATCCAATTGATCGGCTGTGATAATAGCCGGATTGAAAAAATGGCGGGCAGCCGGCGTCACCAGGGTGTGGCAGCCAATATTAATACAGCATCTTCCTATGTGGCTATTGATGATGTATTAGATACATTGACTGAACCGGCAAGGCTTCTGGTGCTCGACGGGATACAGGATCCACATAATCTGGGGGCATGCTTGCGTGTAGCAGATGCTTTTGGCGTGCATGCAGTCATCGCCCCCAAAGATCGTGCGGTCGGTTTGACAGCGACCGTACATAAAGTATCCAGTGGCGCTGCGGATACAGTACCTTATATTGCTGTCACCAATCTGGCGCGCACATTGCGGCAGTTGAAAGAACGGGATATTTGGGTTATCGGCACGGCAGATGATGCTGATCATGATCTCAATGATTTCCAGATCAGCGGTTCGGTCGCCTGGGTACTTGGGTCTGAAGAAAAAGGCATGCGGCGCTTGACAAGCGAAATCTGTGACCAGCGGGTGCGCATTCCCATGCAGGGCAGTGTGGAAAGTCTTAATGTGTCTGTCAGTGCAGGCATTTGCCTGTTTGAAACGTTTCGTCAGCATGCTTGCAAAACAATGTTCACAGACAGCACCCCAAATAGAAAATAAGCGCATTTGCCGACACTGGCGGCAATCATCGCGCCAAAGGGAATGCGTCTTGCAATCCAACCCGGTCTCGTGTGCGCATGCTGTTACCCGCCCCGGGTTCTATACCTTGTTACACATTATCGTCCATAACAAGGCCTGGCATTCTGTTCAATTTGTCCCGGCAAATTCACCTTTGCATATGCTCATTTTACGTTCAGCTACCATTCAGAGTTAAGGCCATACAATATTTGTAACATTAGCATTTTTCGGGAGGTGCGTCATGAATACAAAAAGACTGATTGCCTTGTTAGCTGTAGTTGCATTGCTTTTTCTTGGCGGGTGTGTGTCAACACCTTATTATGGTGGAGCGGGATACTATGGAGGAACAGGCTATTATGGCGGCGTTGGAGCCAGAGCCGGTTATGGGTATCAACGGCCGCTTTACCGTAACCAATTATTTTTTGGTGGACACAGACACAGCCATGGCGGACATAGACACTTTGGTGGCGGGCATAGGAATTTCCATGGTGGACATAGGCATTCCGGTGGCGGACATAGACACATCGGCGGTAGACAGAGCCATATCGGCGGTGGTCACCGTGGAGGCGGTCACAGAGGCCGTGGCGGCGGTCATCGTTAAAGCAGAATAGTAAACTCATCAGAAGCGTTGCTTGATTTAAGCAGCGCTTTTTTTGTTGTTTTTGCTGATGCACGGCGAGTATGATGGCGCACTAATGCATTTCCAGCTTGATAAGCCAGTACTCCATTTCAGTCTGCCGGAAAATGCGGCAGACTGCGGGCAGGAAGCCAGGCTTTATTTTACAAAAACTTCCCTGACTTTTTCTTCCAGGGGTGGCCGCATGCCGGCTTGACGTCCCTCTCTCAATGCCTCCTCGGGGTCGATGCCCTGACTGATACGATAACCGGCCCATATTGCGCCTGCCCGGTTGCCCGAACCGCAATGCACCAGAATTGGTTTAGGAGACTGCTTAATGGCTTTTGTGAAAGCTTCCAGATGTTCATCGCTGATATTGGCGACTGTCATCGGAATATTGACATAAACCATGCCTGCGCCTTCGACCAGGGCTTTTTCTTCACGTGTGCCCTCATTCGTGGTGCGCATGTCAATGACCGTTTTAAATCCATGCGCTGCGAGTAAAGGTGCTCCACCATCGCCGATCAACCCGGATGTGGCAACTTGCGGTGCTGCGCGGTTGTAGTTCTGAACAGTGCTGACCTGATGGCCAAACGGAATTCTTTCAGCAAATGCTGCACAGGAGAACAGCACTAGCCATGCGGTAAAAATTGTGATTAAGTATTTCATAATAAGCCTCGTTTTTTGATAATTTGTTAATAGCCATGTGAGTCAAGAGATATTGGATGATAAGATAAATTCTTCACGCTTTGTAGTTTTTTTGTAGTCTGGAAATAGTGTGATTCGTGATGTCGAGCGGTAAGACTAGATTGTAAAAAGTTATAGCTGTTTTTGTTTTTATCAGGGCCCGTTTTTGAAA
>DOOY01000347.1 GCA_003514765.1 Nitrosomonas sp.
AGGCGGTCGTGAATTTCCTCCAGGGTTTCACTCATTTGCTGACGGGTTTTTTCTATATCAGCTTCTATCTCTTGAGGGCTTCTGTCGTTATTATCCATTCAATTTCTCTTTCACCATATTTTTGTTACGTTGCAGCGAATCCGCTGTTCTAGGCGTCAAGTTTTCCGGTGCCAGGTTTGACTTGCTCATCACTATTAGCATGTACCCGATCAAACTTGTCACTATGCCTACAATCAATGCAGCCAGCCATGGTGAATAATCAGGCGGCAATAACTCAGCGAGACCGTAAACGACTGCGTCAAGGATATAAATTAAACCCACCAATAACAACCCGGCGCCCGTTGCTAAAGCCGTTAAATTAAGCTTGGTTTCAGATTTTTTTTCTGACATTTCAGCTATCGCCAATTTTGTTTCTTGACGAATCAGATCTGATGTTTGCTGCGCTAGATCATTCAATAGAGTAAAAAGCGTACGATCTTCCTTGCCGGTTTGCATGATGGTCTCCTAGAATTACTCAATGGGCGAGGTTCAATTTATTTTAATCATCATTTTTTGTGATGATTTCTTTGACATGGTCGCTAGAATTTTTCAGAAATTTGACCAGAAAGAAGCCTGCGATGGCAGCACCACCTAGAACAATCACTGGTTGCCGCCGCGCATAGTCTTCAAAGTTGCGTACCAAGGTACCAAAGTCACTTTCGCGAAGCGAGCCAGATACTTTATCAAGTGCTTGAGCTGTTTGCCGGGTGCCGTCAGCTATCCAGGAATGGTCATCTTCCATGTTGTCTGCAGTTGTTGTTAAAGCGCTAGCGATGCTATTTATCTGGTGTGCTACACTTTGTAATTGTTGCTCTGCTATTTTGCCGGTTTCTTGTTTGGTTTCATTAATTAATTTACTGGTTTCCTCTTTTACCTCGCTGGCAATCTGCTTGCCTTTTTCCTTAGCGTTTTCTATAGTCTGATCGATTTTCTTCGATGTTTGCTGGTTGGATTGTGTGCTCTTGCTTTTTGTGGTTCTGGTCTTAGGTTGTGACATATTAGTTCCCTGCTAGAGTTGAGACGGCCATTAATTAATCACATAATTTATGATAATAGAAAAATGAAGTTGGTTGATGAATTGTTATCAGCGCTTTCTGGTAATCCGAGCCTGAACATATCAGGACGATTTCATTACCCATCTTTCACCTCCGTTTATTGGTTTCGTGAGGCATTGATTAATGAGGCAGCGATGCCGCCTGCTGTTGCTTAATATGTGCAATAGGCTATTGATACCGATAGCTAATTGTTAATAGTGTCAGTATACTGAAAATTCAATTCCGATTTTAGGTTTTGGAGTACGTTATCTTTTCTTTAATGTTTGTTCTTCAACCAATCTTCCCGCATTGCCCGTGCCTGTGAAAATGCTTTCTCCAACGCATCGCTATCCTCATTGTTCAATATAGCCTGTAAGGATTTTAATTCATCCTGATATGCAGCCATCTGTTTAAGTAATGCTTTACGGTTGGCGAGGCAGATGTCGCGCCACATTTCGGGCGAGCTGCTGGCGATACGGGTGAAGTCGCGAAAGCCGCTGCCGGCGAACTGCAGCAGGTTTTCCGGATTATCGGTACGCTGATGCAAGTGATTCATAAGCGCGAATGCGAGTATATGCGGCAGATGACTGGTCGCGGCGAGGATTTCGTCATGTGATTCCACCTGCATTTGCGAAACTTGGGCCCCGCAAGCCTGCCATAATTCGGTGGTTTTTTCGACGGCATCGATACGGGTTTCATCAAGCGGCGTGAGGATGACATGCTTGCCGGTGTACAGGTCGTGCTGCGCAGCGTTTACGCCGCTTTGTTCGGCACCAGCGATCGGGTGGCCGGGCACGAAGTTTTTCAGGTTTGATTTGAGATGGTTGCGGGCTGCGGCGACAACATCTTGTTTGGTGCTGCCTGCGTCGGTAATGACGGTATCGTTTTTCAGGTGCGGCGCAACCTGTGCCATGATAGCTTCGGTCTGGCCGACGGGCATCGCGAGCAGAATGAAGTCTGCGTTTTGCAGGGCTGATGCCATATTTTCAGCAATTTCATCAATCACCCCCTGTTCAAGCGCACGTTGCATGTTTTCCCGGCTGCGCCCGACACCGACGATATACCGCACAGCACCGGCTTTGCGCAGCGCCAGAGCGAAAGAGCCGCCGATCAGACCAACACCGATAATGACCAGCTTGTTGAGCAGAATGGGTGTCATTGCCCTGCTTTAAAGGCTGCGCCCTATCACTTGTGCAATACCTTTTAGAGAACCCATCAAGTCGGTGAATTCCTGTGGACTGAGTGCCTGGTCCGCATCGCACCAGGCTTCGCACGGATTAGGGTGCATCTCGACCAGCAGGCCGTCGACACCTGCAGCAATCGCGGCACGCGCCAATGCGGGAACCATCCAGGATTTACCGCCGGCATGCGATGGATCAATGATCACGGGCAGGTGAGTTTCGCGTTTGAGTACCGGTACACAGGTGACGTCCATGACATTGCGGTAAGCAGTTTCGAAGGTGCGGATGCCGCGCTCGCAGAAAATTATGTTGTGGTTGCCGCCGGCTGCGATGTATTCAGCAGCCATCAGCCATTCTGAAATAGTGGCGGACAGACCGCGTTTGAGGATGACGGGTTTATTGGTGCGGCCGACTTCCTTCAGCAAATCAAAATTCTGCATGTTGCGCGTGCCGATTTGTATGACGTCGACATTATGCTCCAGAAAAGTGTCAAGCATGCGCACATCCATGAGTTCGGTGACGATAGGCAGATTGTATTTGTCCGCGGCTTTGCGGAAAATGCCCAGTCCATCCCGTCCTTTGCCCTGAAACGTATAGGGGCTGGTGCGCGGTTTGAATGCGCCGCCGCGCATCAGGCGGCAACCGGCAGAAGACACCTGCTGTGCCGCCAGATTCATTTGCTCCGGTGTTTCTACCGAGCATGGGCCGCCGATGACCTGTATCTCATTGCCGCCAATCGGGAT
>DOOY01000013.1 GCA_003514765.1 Nitrosomonas sp.
ATAGGGACAATAAGTATCGCCAGCATTACATTGCGAGAAATTGAGGTATGCTGGATCAGATTCAGGTAAAACAATCCAAGCGCCTCCAAAGTCAACAGTGTTTGCAGTCCGGCACAAGCATCGGCAACAAGAAGCTGATATTGTCCAATTTGCAAAATGACGCCATTACGGGCAATAGGGTAATCAAACCAAAACAAAATGTGTTCGGCAACATAGGAGACGGCCATTTTCATGGGCATTGTCAGCATGCTGACCACTGGGCCGGGCAAGGGAATCATAAACAGCATAAAGAAAAGTGGAAACCACAGCACCCTGAGTGCGGTGCTTCCTCGCTTGACTAACAGAATCGCAATCAGCATTAAAATAAAGGATCCGATTTCGAATATCAGGATTTGCTGGGAACGTCCTGCTATGTATAATAGCAACGCTATGAAGAAAATAAACCAGCCGATGTTCGAAGGCGATTCGCCTTCACTGCGTTCAATCATGCGGGGCCACTGACGATACATCAGCCAGAGAGAAAGCGCTAGAATTATTGGACCATGTATCTGTTCATCATCGGTCCATAACCCATTTGCAAGATCATAAAAAGTAGGCGCATACATGGCCAGTAACCCCAGAATAATAGGCCACCATGCGATCATTGGGGATTTCAAGCTGGATTGTCTGGTTATGAAATGAGGCATACCGGGATATTGAATTATAAGTCTATCAAAACAGTGCCAATGATATTTGCACCATTACAGGTAATCTGCTCACTGACGGCTTGAATATCAGCAAAGCGCGTATTGTGTTTATGTATTACCAGCAGAACACCACCGGCACGGGCTGCAATTAAAAAGGCATCGGTACTGGACATGAATGCCGGCGCATCGTATAAAACGATATCAAATTGACTGGCAATGTTTTCGCTGACATTGATGAACCCGGTACGGCTCAGTAATTCCGACGGATTAGGCGGGCGTGTTCCTGCAGACAAAACATTAAGACCGACGAATGGCTCCAGTTTTGAGATCACGTTGGATAATTCAACACGTCCGGCAAGCACATCGGATAAACCCTGTTTATTATGCAAATTAAAAATTTTATGTTGACCAGGCTCTCGCAGGTTGGCATCAATAAGTAATGTGCGTTGACCAAGTTGTGAAAAAAGAACGGCAAGATTGGCGACAAGAAGACTTGATCCACACTCAGGATTGATGCCAACCACAGCCATTGATTTATGTCCCTTTGAAAACCAGCGCATTACTAATTGACTGCGCATGGCGCGAATTGCTTCTACCTGTGCACAGAAAGGTTGATAAGCGACCACCAACTCGGGCGAATAATTTTCTTGCCCCGGCAACAGATAAGGATAGTCAAATTGACCTGCCAATACTTGCTGAACATCAATATCCGTAATCAAACCTAATTGTCGTGCAGCATCGCCAAAGAGCATGCCGCTCTGTTGCTGCAGTTGCAATATATTCTCGGTATCTTCTAATGTGATTTTTCCCATTTCCAGAAGAATCTGGCCCATAAGGCGGGTATGTGCTTGCATAGGATTAGCTGCAGAAAGCGTTTCAGATTTGTTATCCAATTCGATATTGGATGACGCAGGAATATTCATTTAGTGATTAATACCAGTTTTGTATGAATATCGCATGACAGGCAATCGAAAGCGCGGCGATTTCGGTTTACGCCAATTCAACTCGCCAAGAATCGGGGCCGGCAGTAATTCGGCAAGATCCTCTGCAGCACGCACGCGCCGGTCAAGCATTTCAATCAACAAACCAAAAACCACGCCAAGCAAGCTACCCAAGAAGACCGATAAAACCATATTAAGAAGCAGATTGGGACTGTCATGACTGACGGGTGGCGAAGCCGGATCAAGTATGGAAACACTTGACAGGTTGGAACGGCCTTCGAGATTGGTTCTATTCAAATTCTGCAGTACGCTGTCATAGGCATGCTGTGCACCTTCCATTTCTCTTAACAACAAATTAAGCTCGTCGCGTGCTTGCTGCAGTGCAAAGACTTTGATTTTCTGTGCTTCCAAAGCTGCCCGGATTTCCGCTTCACGGCTGATCGCTTTTTTTGAGGTAACGTTCGTATGTTTCGCCAGATCCATGCGAAGTTTTATCACCTGTGCTTTGGCACCTTCGTAATCAGGATGATTTTTCCCCAGTTTCTGCTCTGCGTCAGCCAGTTTCGCCTCTGCCTGAGCCAGATTTACCTTAAGCCCATTAATTAATGAATTGGTGACAACACTATGCCCGCCATCAGCACGATCAGGATTCTCTCCTCCGGAACCCATCACTTCACCCTGTGCCACGATCAATTGACTGGAAAGCTCGTTCAACCTTCTTGTCTCCACATCGAGACGATTGTCTACATCTACAATGCCTTCTTCCCGCTGGAATTGCGATACTTTTCGTTGCGCCGCATCCAGTTTATCACGCAGCACATTGATTTGATTAGTCAAATACGCTGAGGCTTGTTGTGAGGGCTCCACCGTAAGCCGAATGCTCATTTCCTGATAAGCCGCTGCAAAAGCATTCGCCATAGCCGAAGCAAACGCGGGATCTGTACCCTTGTAGTGAATCGCAATTACATTACTATCACGCGATGGTTCAACATCGATATTTTTAAGCAGAAAGGCAGCCAGCCACAAGCGAATATCACCTTCGCCACCACTGTCTTTGAACTGTTGCCTGATAGATGGATTCTGATCCAGTTTGAGTCGGTCCACTACCATTAAAGCGATTCTGGTGCTGGAAATGACATCCAATTGAGTGGCCATAAA
>DOOY01000214.1 GCA_003514765.1 Nitrosomonas sp.
TGGAGCATAGAGTCGCTGACTTTGCTGCACCGCATAGCTGGTTTCCTTCCGTTGCTGCATCAAGATTCGGTTTGGTAAAAAAGCTCCCAAGAGTTCATCACATGGCGACTATCGATCCACCGGGGCCAATAAAAAATAATGGCTCAGTTTACCCGGATAAAAATAAAATAATCTCTATCACAGAATTTGAAACGAATCCGCCCCCAATCCTTATTTCCAATTTTCTATCTTTTATAGAATGCAATTAGTCTGAATGTTGCACAAATAAAAGAGGCAATTCCTGTCAGATCTTTTTAATTCAGTTGTTAGGCTGCGTAAAAGGGAAGGGATTGCCAGCGAAAATTGTATTTAAAGGGATTCTGGAGGCGTTCGGGGTACACTTGTAATAAGTAATAAATTGTAGAAGAGATGGGGCTGTCTGTCTACGTGTGCGATTTTGCCAAAAGGATGTCTGACACAAGATTCAGGAGGAATGATGAGTAGAGATAAGAGTCGTGTAGTATTTCTTCTTGGAGCGGGACGATCCGGTACTACGCTACTCTATAAGATTCTGTCCGCGCACAGCAGTGTGGCTTATTTAAGCAATTACCAGAGACGCTTTCCCAATTGGACTCTTCTGGCCAGCATCCAGCGTTTATTAAATCAATTTCCTGAATATAAGCGTAAATTATGGTTTCATGAGGGTGGTGGTGCTTACTTCAACGAGCGGCGCAGATTGTTGCATTCTGTTGTGCCAATTCCATCGGAGGCCGAATCGGTTTATGCCAGTTGTAATATTCCGCTAGTGCCTGTTGATGACTATCGCCTGCAGCCTCAGGCTGCCAAGTGTTTGCAAAACAAATTTGAACGCATTTGTCGGGTGTCCCGAAGCCAGGTATTGTTGACAAAACGGACTGCTAACAACCGTAGAGTACCAATCCTCAGACAAATATTTCCCGATGCGAAGTATATTCATCTAGTTAGAGACGGTCGTGCAGTAGCCTATTCATTGTTGCGCGTAGCATGGTGGAGCGAGCATGTTCTGTATTGGGCGGGGAAGACGCCGAGGCAGATGATTGAGGATGGTTTTAATCCCTTAGAACTTGCAGCACGAAATTGGGTTGAAGAAATGCAGTCATTGGAACAAGGAATTGATTTAATTCAGAGCAGTCGGTTGCTGGAGGTACGATATGACGAACTCCTCCGTGATCCGCGTGACCAGTTACAACGTATCCTGGATTTCATGGAGTTATCTGATCCAGTAGATACTGCTTTCTGGGATATTGTAGAATCATTGCACCTTGCTCCAAAAGAGGAGGCATGGGTTAATAACTGGACAGAAACGGAACTAAACAGGGTACTTGATTTGCAGGGCGATACTTTGCGCCGTTGGGGATTTTAACTGTCCATGTTTAACTATGTTAGCGGTAATGGTATCAGTTAGCTTGTTATTACGTTTTATATGTTTCGAACCTTGGTAAAAAATATAATATCTTGAGCAAAACCACTGGATGACATGATGTTATCCATGTTTCTCCAACTTCCCCATAATGTGTCGTGAATTTGTTTAAGCCCATGTGATGCAAATTGAGTCGTATAAAATTCAGAAAAATAACCAATCGCAACTTCGGGCATAACCTGGTTATAAAAATAGTGATTTTTTTCATTGAATGGAAATGAAATGCCGTTTGATTGCCTTCCTTTGTCCATAAGAAAAGTCGTGATCATACATACTCCGCCAGGTTTCAGCATTCGTGATATTTCCGCGATATAGTTCTTGACATCATCGGTCAGCATATGTGTGAAAACGGATACTAGGAAAATTACATCAAATTCGTTGGCGTTATATGGAAACTTGTACGAGTCAGCCCGACATATTCCAGCAGGGTTGTACTCATCATTTTGAACATCAAGATAGTCGAAACGAAACTTTTTACGGTTGAATAATGCATTCTTTTGACATGATTCCAAAGCTATTTTTTCAATATCCATGCCAACAAAGTTACCTTCGTCTAGAATATCGGCCAGTGCAAATGCAGTTCTACCGCATCCACAGCCGATTTCCAGAACTTTGGACTGGCTGTTGAGATGCGTATAGTTTTTTAAATGTTCAGCTAACTGATTGCCAAACTGATGAAAATTTTTACCGCCGAATTGCCTTGTAATGCCATTTGATCGAACTCTGATAGAGTAGGGCGGCAAATCTGACAAGCCGTGTGTTGTCCGAACACAATAATCCACTGGGTCAATTGTCTTGAATGCGAGATTTAATACCGGATTCTGCCAGGAAACGTTTGGGAAAAATTTTTTTAACAATTTTTTTAACATACTGTTTCTACCTTTCCTGAGCTCTCAAACTATCTGTTGATATCTCTTGTTTGTAAACTCATATTAACAATTCAATGCGGACTTTCTCCGTCAAACCTTTTTATGTGGCATGTTGCGAACACGATTGAAATTGACGGAAAAATATATTGATTTTCAATGTGATATGGGGTTGTAGAGTTTGCCAAACCAGTATTATAAGCACTAAAATATCCAGAAAAGTACCTGATTTAATCAGTATTGTCTAAATTATTTTGTAATCATATTCGCAACTCATTGAGTAGGAATGATAAATATAGGTGCGGCATATTGTCGCATTGAAATCCACCTTGCGCCCTAAGATAATAGAGAATGGCCTGAAGACATGTTTCAAACATGTACATGGCAAAAAAAGTAGCTTCATTCAATTCGTTTTTATGTCACACTTCAGATGAGCATTATATGCAGTCTTTAGGGTTGCTATTAAATTACCGGCTCGAAGCATGAGTATAGAAATGAAGTATCGGTATCGTTAACGCATGATACTTATTTCGTATCATCACTTACAAGCAGGAATATACTAAATTTTTATGGACAAGAATAACTTTTCGATTTACAAATATATTTTGCTAGGCACTTTGGCACTAGGATCGGTCGTGATTCTGTCAGCATGCGACAGCGAGTCTATCGATAAAGAGCCTGGTCAGGCGCTGGCTAGTGTCGATGGTGAAGAGATCACCATATTGCAACTTAACGATGAATTGAATCGCGCCAGAATACAAGCTGACCAGCTTGAAAATGCGAAAAAACAAATACTGGAATCAATGATCGACCGGCAATTGCTGATGGCTGAAGCTAAGCGCAATAAACTTGATCGCGCGCCTAATGTCATGCAGGCAATAGAACGTGCCAAATCACAGATTATCGCGCAAGCGTATTTACAGAGTGTTTTTGGCGAAATTGAACAACCCTCAAAATCAGAAATCGATACGTTTTATCAGGATCATCCGGAAATTTTTGCACAGCGAAAGCAGTTTAATTTCACAATATTGCGTTTTCCCACAAAAGAATTGAACGATGAACTCAAGTCAGCAATTGATACGGCCAAATCACTGGATGATGTTGTAAAGTGGCTGGATAAAAATAACATTTCGCATGTGCGTGACAAGATCACACGCAGTAGTGCGCAAATGCCGCCTGAAATGAACAATAGGTTGCAGGGAAAAAACAAGGGCGCGATGTTTCTCGTAAGCGAGAAGGATGACAGCTTATTGGTTTCTATTGACGCTATTGAAGAGAATTCCGTTGCTGCGGATCAGGCTGAGCAGCGTATTGGAATGCATTTGCTTAATAAAAAACAGCGTGAAGCTGCTCAAGCCGAGTTGGCACGTTTGCGTTCGTCGGCAGAAATTGATTATTTTCTTGCCGCTGCAGGCGTCGATGACCAAACAACTTCTCAATCAGCAGATCCGTTGACTGCTGAAACGGACATGAACTGCCCTGAATGATAATACATCGCTGGACAATATACTGAAAAATGAATCAATCGAACGCGGCATAACGGGACTGAAATAATGCCTGAACTGATTATGATCAATACACCTTGCGGTCGGCTGTTATGGAAGTAATTCGATTAGCTCTGTGTTTATTTCTGTTATGTCTGGCAAACGGAATCTGTCACGCTGGTTCGGAAGGTGCAGGCAGCGGTTTGCTCGGGCCGGGCGATGCATTGAAGATCCTTGTTTACGGCAGCCCTGATCTCACCACTGAAACAAAGGTGAATGAAAATGGAAAAATAACTTTTCCGTTACTCGGAGAGGTGGCTATAGGCGGTTTAACGCCTGCTGCTGCTGAAAAAAAGATTGCTGATCTGTTGGAAAGCGGAGGTTATCTGCGCAAACCTCAGATCAATATTCTGACTGCTACACTGCACAGTCAGCAGATATCCGTGCTTGGCTTTGTCCGCAACCAGGGCCGCTATGCCATTGAAGGTCAGCGCAGCCTGACGGATGTACTTGCCATGGTTGGCGGAATAAGTCCGGACGGTGGTAATATCGTTACTTTAATACGTGCGCAAGACGGTGATTTTGTGAAAGAAGAAGTTGACGTGCTTGCAATGATTCGTTCCGGCGATATGAGTTTGAACCGCACTATACGCGGTGGAGACCTTATTTATGTAGAATCCGCCCCCCGTTTTTATATTTATGGAGAAGTGCAACGCCCCGGGTTTTTCCGGCTTGAACCGAATATGACTGTTGTGCAGGCGCTTTCTGTCGGAGGTG
>DOOY01000262.1 GCA_003514765.1 Nitrosomonas sp.
TTCCAGTTCGCTATCAGTTCTCCAATGATTGAAAAACGCTGGTCATTTTTATCGCTATGAATGGTTGTCAGCGGATGCGCCAGACAAATAACGGTATCCCCCACGGCAACGCCAATACGTTTTTTACCGAAGTCAAAAGCCAGCACAGTGCCCTGGATTGAAAAACCTGTCGCTTGATTCTCTGTTTTCTCTGTTGACATATCAGCTTGTTGACAGGCTACCGGCCGACCCGCCATCCTGTTGCATTCATGCATGGTTCAACTTTCTGTCAGGCATGTCCGATATCGTTGGACAAACGGGTGTAATCAACGCCCAGTAACTCCATTGCAGCCCGCAATCTTGCTTCTGATGGCAAATCGAAGATGATGTCCAAGGAAGCAGGTACGGACAACCACGCATTCTGAGCCATTTCATGCTCAATCTGTCCGGCCGCCCATCCTGCGTAGCCTAATGCAACCAGAATCTGATCGGGTCCTTCTGCGTTGGCAATCGCTTTGAGTATATCGAGTGAAGTAGTGAGTCCCAGTTTCTGATTAATCGTCAACGTGGATTGCCATTTGCCTACCGGCTGATGCAATACAAAACCACAATCGACTTGAACAGGGCCGCCAAAAAGAACTGTTGATTCGTTGTCTGACGTATCTTTTGACGCGATACCAAGCTGCCTGAACAAACCGGCCAGCGACAAGTCCATAGGCCGGTTGATCACCAGTCCTAATGCACCTTGCTCATTATGTTCGCAAATATAGGTAACCGTTTTGGAAAAAAAAGAATTCTCCATTGCTGGCATAGCAACCAAAAAATGATGCGTTAAATTGATATTTTCCATGGCGAATTCAGCTTCCCGTAGTTAAATGCAACGCAATCAACGTCTCATTATTACCCGCATATACAGTCAAATCCAATAGGCTGTTTGAGTCATTACTTTGGAGCTTAGTTTCATGGCAAACTTGACTGACAGCGGCAATTCAGCGCCGCCATGTGATAATGCCATTGTTGCGTGAGAGGCTTCATCAATCTGCATCTGCGAAACAATGGCCCGGCTTTTCTCATCATTTTGCGGCAAACGCTGTAAGTGACCGAACAAATGTTCACCCACCTGTTTCTCGGTTTCAGCCAGAAAACCCAGATTCCATTTGTCACCCATTACCCCGGCAAGCATACCGATTGCAAAGGAACCGCCATACCATATGGGGTTCAACAAGCTTTTGCGTCCCCCCAGTTCGGCTATACGCCGTTCAGTCCATGCCAGATGTTCTGTTTCTTCGCGCGCTGCCTGGACGAGCGTTTGTTGCACCATGTCATTGCGCGCAGTCAGACTTTGTCCCTGATATAGCGCTTGCGCGCAGACTTCACCCACGTGATTGATACGCATGAGCGCAGCTGACAAATCTTTCTCGGGAACGGTCAAATCGGTTTCCGGCAAGTCGCTGCCTGGCACCGGCCTGGCAGTATGCGCCGGCGTTAACAGCGTGCGTAAGGCACCATCAAAACCAATGATCAGTTTATCGATATTAATCATAGTCTTCTTATATGAATAGTAAAAAATGAACAATACTCGCAATTTTATTGCGATGCTTATTGCATACCCATTTGCCGCGCCAGCAATGTAACCGGATGCAAGACTTCTATATCGGAACCGATTTCACGTAACCGGCCGGCAATATGCATTGAACAACCTACATTTGAGGTTACCAACAATTGTGCACCACTTTGGATGATTGCGTTAATTTTATTATCAAGCAACCTGCCTGCTAACGCTGGTTGTTGAATAAAATAGATACCGGCGGCGCCACAACATTGATCATTATCCGCCAAAAAAACCACCTGCGCATCCGGGATATATTGTATCAGCAGTTGAGAAGGATAATCCTGATCACCCAGTACATTCCGCAAACTGCAGGGGTCCTGCACGGCTATTTTCTTCGCTAGCGGCCGAATAGATAATTGATCCCACCCTGTTGCACCAACCAGGAATTTACTGATATCTATTACCTCTGGAAGCGCTGCCTGATCGTCTTCCGGTTTTTTTCCGGCCTCGCATTGATTGAATTCGCTTAACTGCACACAGCAACCGGAAGCTGTACAACCGACTCGATTAAGACCCAGTTCGCCAAAAGCCTGCTGGTTTCTTTTCATCAGCTGCGCGGCCTTTTGAGCATCACCGGCATGCTGATGCAACGCGCCGCAGCAGGTTTGTTTTTCGGGTATACACACGCTGTAACCGAGCCGGTTTAATACAAAAATACTGGCATTCAATGTAAGCGCATCCGTTAACCGCGCGACGCACCCCAGAAACAAGCCGATCCTTCCTTTTTCTTCTCCAACCGCCGGATAAAAACTTTGCCAGGTACATGAAAAAAACGTTTTTCGCTGCTTGCCTGCATAGGGAAAAACGACCGGCGGCAACTGCATCACCATTTTATCCATTCCGGATTGCCGCCAGAAACTGAATTTGTGCAGCCATCGCGATGAATTCAGCCAACGCAGCAATCGCAACAATCCGCTTTTCTGAAACAAATATAGCAACCAGCGCAAACGATCCAGTCGCGATGGCTGATCAACCAGCGCCTCCAGCAATTGCGAAAAAAACCGTCGCCGCTGCATGAAATTTGCAGGCACTGCTTCATGGCGGCATGACTCAGACTCCCGAATCATTTTGCGCGCTTCATCAATCAGTTGTCCATACGCCACATTATTCGGGCAAACAGATTCACAGGCACGGCAAGTCAAACAACGATCCAGATGCTCAATGAATTTCTCGTTCGGGGGAATGCGGCCGTTAACAACACCACTCATCAAGGCTATGCGCCCGCGCGGAGAATCCGCTTCGGATTCCAATAAACGATAGGTCGGACAGTGCGGCAAACACAGACCGCATGAAACACAGCGATTGGTTTCTTCAATCAGAAATT
>DOOY01000302.1 GCA_003514765.1 Nitrosomonas sp.
GTTTTTCTGATTAGCCAGTTGGTCAGTGTGTGGTGTAAAAAAACATTCCAACTGGGACGGGTAAGTTCATTGAATAAATACCCGTCCAAGTTGATAACAAATTAAATAAACTGACCTTCTTCACATTTTTTTATCAATACTTCTTGTACTTTTCCATCAATTACCTTTTTTTTAACTTGAAAGATACAACATAAACTGTTTTCTCCTCTATCAACTGTATACGTATCCAGTCCAACATTTTTTCTTTTCCCTTCAACGCATTCTATTTTTTCAATACCATTATTGATACTCACGGCCTTACAGGTGCCACTAAAATTTTTTACTGTAATCATTTTTTTCTCCTGTTTAAAAGTTTAAAGTCACTCGTGCAAAAATTGTTCTATCGGGAATAAATTGTGGAGTAATTGCTTCGGATTGATAGAAATTGATATTTCTAAAATAAAAATCTGTATCCAGCAAGTTTCTTGCCTCAAGGCTTAAAATACCTCTTCGATTCGGTAATCTTAATCCGATAAATGTATCTAGCAAAAAAAAGCTATCAATCCCCGATTTTGTAGTTTTTGGATCACGTTCTTTTCCAATATCATTTAAACGTGTTAAATCCTGTCTAATAAAGGTTCCGGTTATTCCGGAGAAAAATCCAGTAGGGTGAAAGTATTCAATACTAACTGGAGCTCTGAGCGTTCTTATAAGTATCGGCTCATCTATGAGTAAATTTTTATCTTCCGAGCTTCGTTTGAATTGCTCAAACTGGAATTCGCTTTTAATCGATAGGTGTTTGTGTGGCGTCCAATATAAATAGGAGCGATATAACTGTTCATTTTGCTTTTGTAAGAAAACGCTGGTCAATAAATGTTGTGGTACGTGCAAAATCCGTTTCGATGCTTCCAGGCCGGTAAAAAATATATGGGATATATTGTAATCTAGTCCAATACCCATGCGACGTGTTCTGGTACCAGTCGGGTCATCAAAAAACTGGTTGAACCCGGCAATTTGTGTGGGTTCAAGTGTTTGTTGTGCGGTAATGTCTGATTTTGTTGTTTCAAACCATGTGCCGCGAAGTCTCAAGTTGTTGAAAATACTCCATTGAAGTCCAAACTTAGGATTAATTTTGTCTTTCTTATCGAAATCTAAGTCGGTGAAAGCATCGAAACTAATACCCATGGTTAAATCTAAATTCGAGAAGTAATTTAGATTTGAGTATAAGTAAACATTTTCACGATCCAGATATCTGGATAAATCTTGTTGCTCAGTAGTTCGAGAAGTATTTCGAAATTGATAGATGCCCCCTCCAGAAACTGTATTGAAATATTCATGTCGAAATAGATGTTGTGCTTCAAACTGGAAACCAGCGTTTTTTACATTTGATGCGAACCCCTCCTCACTATTTTTCTCAATCCTATCAATGTATTTGCCTGAAACGATCACATCCTGGCCGGGTGATAACTCATACTTGGCGCCAATACGCGCTACATCCTCGTGAATGTTCCTGCGTGTGCCGGACTCAAATTTGTCCGAATCAAAATCCAGTAGCAAATCGCCATGCTCTGTTTCTCGTGTCCGTACTTCAGTCTGAATATTGAGTTTGGGTGTAAAGGTATGCTGGATGAACGCATTCAGTACGTCGTGATTCTGATCGTTATTGTGGCGAAAACCATCGCTTTGATAATGAAACTGTCCCAGACTGACCGAGGTTTTGTCGTATAACTGGGAATAGACAATTTCATTACCAAAGGTGCTGTTATTACCGGCTATCCCGGATGCAACCAGTTGCGGACGGTCACGTTCCATCAGGGGTGCGAATTCATTAAAACCCACAGCAGCCGGACCGGTATTGGTGATAATGTTCAAGTCCGCGACAGCGAGTTGCGGTTGCACTGGATTGGTGTTGATCGGTTGCAGCAGTTGTGCTTGCAACAGTTCGCTGACGCGGGCGATTTCATGACGCGGAATATTGACATAAATATCCGACAGGAAGCGGTGAGCCGAGTGGTTGGACGGATCAATGCTCAATGACTGGGCCGTTTGCATGACTGCCCGTTTTTCAAAACCCAGATTGTCGTAAATCCTTGACAGACTCGATCCCCGCGCAGCTTCATCCTGATCCAGTAATAACCTGGAACGGTACACGGCACGATTGTCATTGAGTTCGATGGATTTTTGGATATCCCGCAGTGCTTCAATAGGACGGTTCTGTGTTTGTTTCTGAATGGCGTCATAAAACCAGGGCGTCGGATCATTAGGATCACGTTCTTTTGCCATGTCAAACTGTGTACTGGACAGTGAATAACGCTTTTCTTCGAAGTAGGCTTTGCCGAGATAGCTGCGAATCAGAGAGCTGCCCGGATCCAGGCTGGCGGCAATTTCCAGCTCGGTACGCCCGGCCTCAAGTTGCCCTGTGCGTATTAAAACCAGCCCAAGACCCAGTCTTGGCATGGGATCAGCCTGATCAAGTTGGATTGCTTTGGAAAAAATATGTTGGGCTTTTTTCGTATTAATCTTTGTCAGATAAGCAAATCCAAGAACTGTTTGCGTTCTGGCAATCGTCGGATTCAGCCGGACGGCTTCTTGGGCGGCATCTAACGCTAGGTCAAGCGCGTTATCCGACAGTTGTAACTCCGCCAGCCGCGCCCATATCAACGCGTTCTGCGGATCAAGTTCGGCTGCTTGTTGCACATTGGTCAACGCCACTTCGATTTCAAAATATGCCTGCTGCACATAGGATAACGCAAGCTTTGCGGCTGCTGAGGTTTCATCGAGCTCGACTGCGCGCAGCGCCATTTCAAGCGCTTTATCTTTGTCATTTTGTGTCAGTGCAATGATCGCCTCCAGCGCATAGGCGTCGCTGTTATTCGGTTCAACTGCCAAAACATCCGTAATGATGGTTTTCGCTTCATTCACGCTTCCGAGCGTTAATAACCGGGTAGCCAGATCAATCTGAGCGCGTACATTGTTCGTGTCAAAATCTATATTCGTCTTCGACCAGTAATCTATAATTGCCGGATAATAGAGCGCCCATTGCACGGCATCCTCCGGATTAATCATAATTGTTTTGCGCGGAGGTTGGTTTTTGTAAGCGATAGCTGCTTCCCGGCTTTCCAGCGTAAGATTACCAAAATTATTCGCGGCGGATACGCGGCCTTCATAAACAACCAATTGCGTGCGCTGCTCATCAACGTCTACAAAAAATTCCGTCCCTTCAACGCCCGCATTCATAAAGGGTGTTTTGACTTCGAAAGGTTTGGGTGTTCGGGTAATGATATGCATCGCACCGTTGATCAAATCCATCAATGATAGGGTTTTGTTTTTTTTGTCTGCCGGAAAGGTAATGGTCGTTTTTTGATCCAGCCGCAACATGCTGTCATTCATTAAGCGTAGCGCTGCGCGACTGTGGTTACGAACACGTATCTGGTCGCCAGCGCAAAGCTGAGTATCTATTTCGACCGGTGACCAGACTGTTTCTCTCATCCGGCGTAGTTCAACTGTTCCTTGTACTGATACGACTTGTGCCGCTGCCACTACGCATACTTCGGCAGCATGTGCGATACGTGCAAAAACAAAATGAACCAGCATCAGAAGAATCGCAGCCGCAACAGTGGAAATCGACCAGCCTGTTTTCCTTGTTGCGAGCCATAGCATATAAGCCGTGCATAGAGTATTCATCAGTAATGTGTTGTTTTAGCAGATTGTTAAATAATTATCTGCATTGCTGCTACAGCGTTAAAAAAGCATAAAATACTTAATTAACCCGTAAGAAAATTTTAGTGTCTCTGATCAGCGACTATTTAACCATAACGAGATTATATTGTTCTTTT
>DOOY01000208.1 GCA_003514765.1 Nitrosomonas sp.
CATTCGCCCTAATGTTGCAATCCGCGTTAATCCTGACTTTGAACTCAAGTCATCGGGCATGAAAATGAGTGGGGGGCCCAAGCAATTTGGCGTGGATGCTGAGCTTGCATCGGCTATGCAAACACAAATTGGCCAGCTCGGTTTGAACTTTGTAGGCTATCATATTTTCAGTGGCTCACAGAACCTGAAGGCGGAAGCTATTAAGGAAACACATGAAAAAACATTGCAATTGAGTTTGAAGCTGGCTGAAAATGCGCCCGCACCGGTTCGTTTATTAAACATCGGCGGTGGATTTGGCATACCCTACTTCCCAGGCGAAGAACCCCTGGACATTCAATCGATTGGCAAGCATCTACATAATCTTTTGCCAGCAGTCAGAAAACAATTGCCCGAGGCACAAATTGTTATTGAACTCGGCCGATACATGGTCGCTGAAGCAGGCATTTATGTGTGCCGTGTTATTGAACGCAAACAGTCCAGAGGAAGAACTTTTTTAGTTACTGATGGCGGTCTACATCATCATCTGGCGGCGACAGGTAATTTTGGCCAGGTCATTCGAAAAAATTATCCGGTTATGATTGGCAACAAAGCACAAGACACCCAAAAAGAAATCGTTACAGTTGTGGGTCCATTATGTACGCCTCTAGATTTGCTGGCTGATCAAATGGAAATGACACAAGCAACGGAAAATGATTTTGTTGTTATTTTACAGTCGGGCGCTTACGGACTCACCGCAAGCCCCACAGCATTTCTCGGCCACCCTGCACCATTAGAAGTCATGGTTTAGCGATTAGATAAAAACCACACTCATTTTCATTAATCGTAACGCCATCAAACAATTGATTATAATAGAAACAGATAGTCAATCAACAAGACAAATTGATAAGAATAAAATATTAGGAGATCAGCATGGGGGGTATATGCGGTTGGACAGGCTGCGATATGACGGTCATTGAGAGACGCACACTTCTTGAAAAAATGATTAAACCAATTGTGCGGCATGACAGTCGCTCAGTTCAAATGCTTTTCGGTAAAAAATCTGCGCTTGCTGTGATTGGACAACCTAACAGTGTGCACACTTGTCAAAATCAGGGTGTTATCGTTGGTTTATGGGGGCAAATTAGATTTTTAAATACGCAATCCGGTCAAGATTATGACCCACAGGATATCGCAAAATTCTTTTTGGAAAACTGGTTAGTCCGTGGCGAAAAAATATTAACCGAGATTGCCGGTGAATTCACAGTATGTGTTTTAGATGAAAATAAGAACCGGCTTATACTCGCAGTTGATCGTATGGGAACAAGATCACTGGCTTACCAAACCAGTGGTGGACACTTAATTTTTTCTTCGTCGTTAGATGCCATCATTCGGCATCCACACACCAAACCCGAGATCGATGCTCAAAGTATGTTTAATTACGTATACTTTCATATGATTCCGAGTCCGGGAACTATCTATAAAAACCAGCGCCGGTTATCACCGGGAGAATATCTGACTTTTCAGAACAATGAGATTAAAACCGACAAATACTGGAGACCCAATTTTAATGAGGTCAATGGACGTTCTTTTGAAGAACTCAAATTTGAGCTGCATGCTTTATTGCGGTCCAGCGTACGTGATGCTACCGGCAGCGAAACCGTTGGCGCTTTCTTGAGCGGCGGAACTGATAGCTCAACGATAGCGGGTATTCTCAGCGAGGTCACTGGCGAACCTGCTTCAACCTATTCCATTGGTTTTGAAGCCAGTGGATATGATGAAATGGAATATGCGCGCATTGCAGCACGCCATTTTTCAACCCGGCATCATGAATACTATGTGACGCCTGACGATGTTGTAACAGCAATTCCCCAAGTAGCCGCTATTTTTGATCAGCCTTTTGGCAATGCCTCTGCTATACCTGCTTTCTATTGTGCGCGCATGGCAAAAGAAGATGGGCTCAGTAGAATCTTAGGCGGTGATGGCGGCGATGAACTGTTTGGCGGAAACGAACGCTACGTAAAACAATATTTATTTTCACTGTATGAATATCTGCCTTCTTTTTTAAGAAAAAAAATCCTTGAACCATGGGCAAAAAGCGTCTCCGGAAAACAACTTCCGCCAATCCTGCGGAAATCATACCGATATATAGAACAAGCGGCAATACCTATGCCTGCACGCATGGATACTTATAACCTACTCATCCGACATGGTTTCGCTTCAGTTTTCACAGCAGAATTTCTTGCACATGTTGATACCACTTTTCCTGAATCATTAAACAATGAAATTTATCATCAGGCTCATACCAAAAATCTCATTAACCGTATGTTGGCATATGACTGGAAATTCACGCTTGCTGACAATGATCTACCTAAAGTCGTTAAAGCATGTGAGCTTGCACAAATCGATGTTGCGTTTCCACTGATTAGTGATGAGATGGTAGCTTTTTCCTCTCAGCTCAGACCTAATTACAAAGTCAAAGGGACTAAGTTACGATATTTTTTCAAAGAAGCACTAAAAGACTTTTTGCCCCATGAAATCATTGTTAAACAAAAGCATGGCTTCGGTCTGCCTTTTGGCGTCTGGTTGCAGGCGCATCCGCAACTTAAAGCATTGGCGGCTGACAGCCTTACAGATCTTAAATCACGTAATTTAATCCGGGCGGAT
Source organism: Nitrosomonas sp. (assembly GCA_003514765.1). Classification (GTDB taxonomy): domain Bacteria; phylum Pseudomonadota; class Gammaproteobacteria; order Burkholderiales; family Nitrosomonadaceae; genus Nitrosomonas. Next base: position 2,644 of record DOOY01000208.1, read on the forward strand.
TTCATTGACAAATTACTTGAACAGCACTTAAACGAACACGCAGAATATCATGGCACCATGATCTGGATATTAATGATGTTGGAACAATGGCATAAATCGAGATAACAGTAACGCCGCACACTCCAGAACAACATTTGAGGTTACGCATTGATGAACCAATTATATAATGCATACAAAAATTATTTTGAAATTGTGATGGCGGATACGCCCGAGTTAAAGAAGGAAGTATATAGCATACGTTATCAAGTTTTATGTTTGGAAGAACGCATTCCCGGATTTGATCAGTCGCTTTATCCTGACAAGCTTGAAAAAGACACCTATGACGGACATTCTATACATGCATTGCTGAAGCATCGTTCGACTGGAAAATTTATCGGCACTGTGCGCTTGGTTTTACCGGATACTGAAAATCCGGATAAACCATTCCCGGTTGAAGCATATACACAACTCGACGCCGCATTCTTTAGTAAAAACAATATTTCTCGCCAAAACACAGTGGAAATATCACGTTTTCTTGTTATCAAAGAATTTCAACGACGTAGGGGTGATTGTTATTTCCAGCAGGCAAAAAAAAATGAAACCACTGTCCATGACAGCAACCCAGGTACTGCTATAACAAAAGAACGCCGAACTTCAATCAATATCACTTTGATTCTAATGGCTGCAGTTGTGCAAATGAGTACTCAATATGAGATTAAGAACTGGCTGTCATTTATGAACCCCTCTTTAAACAGGTTGCTCAGCTTTTCGGGATTAGGATTTATACCGATTGGTCCGCTTGTCGAGTGTCACGGACTTCGGCAGCCTTATTTCGTAAAAAATACAGATGTTCTGGACAAAATATTTAAAGACAACCACGATGTCTGGGAAATATTGACTGATCAAGGCAGAAATATACCTTCTCATATACACTCACATGAAAAAACACCCCTTCCACAACTCTCGACATCCAAATATAAATAAAATATATCCATAAAACCATATGTCTAGAGTCAAATCAATTTTATATTGTATTCTGCTTTTTCTAGCGATTGGTAAAGCACATGCAAATGGACATTATGAAGTTGTAATACATCCAGATGTAGATCAAGAAACAATTTCTGTAAATGTGCTCAGAGCCATTTTCAGCATGCGGATGAAAACTTGGCCTAATGGCAAAATAATTAAAGTCTACGTATTACCGGATAACCACCCGTTACATCACGATTTTGCAAAAGAAAAATTGAGCGTTTTCCCCTATCAGTTGCGCTCCACCTGGGATCGATTGGTATTTTCCGGCACCGGCCAGGCGCCTATCACGGTATCTTCAAATAAAGAAATGCTGGAAAAAATAACAAATACCCCAGGCGCCATTGGATATTTAGAAACTGCTTATATAAATGATGACGTCCATGTGCTCAAAATTAAATAATCGATTGATTAATGTTTCCTCAGGGCCGCCTAATCTTGCTCTGTTCATCCTTCTGATCTTTTTACTGGGATACAGCGCATCAGCACATGTCCAGGAAAAAAAAGAAGAATCCCATTATAAAAACGATAATGCAACCACCTCAACCTGGCCTGCAGTTAAAAATATATGGGATAGTTTCCAGATACAAGGCTTTGCAAGCCAGGCATTTATCTCCACATCGGACAATAATGTTTTTGGCAATACAGACCAAGGCGGCAGCTTTGGTTTTACGGAAGTAGGATTAAATGCGCTGTTCAGCCCCCTTCCGAGATTACAATTATCCGGACAAATGCTTTCCCGCCGTGCCGGTAAAGGAGGAGATGCAGGAGAACCCCGCTTGGATTTCGGTCTTTTAGACTATAGAATTTTCTCGCATGAAACACATCAGTTTGGCGTACGCGTGGGAAGATTAAAAAATCCATTTGGTTTTTATAATGATACGCGGGATGTCGCCTTTACCCGTCCCAGCATTTTGCTGCCGCAATCGATTTATTTTGATCGAACGCGCAACCTGGGTTTATCCGGTAACTCGGTGCAATTCTACGGTGAAACATCGCATCCGACAATTGGCAATTTTTCTGTACAATTTGGCGTATGGCGGCCATTAGTCAAAGATAAGGAAACTGAGTTCGCCATTTTTGGTGGATCACAACAGGGCAAATTATCGCCTGAAACATCGATTATTGGCCGAGGAATTTATGAAAGCCACGATTCACGTCTGCGTCTGGCTATCAGCGGTATATGGCTGAATGTTGACTACAAGCCGGGAATAGATGATCGCCTTACACCCGGATCTTTTTCCTTCTCGCCACTTTACCTGTCCGCGCAATACAATGCGGAACGATGGAGTCTAACCGCGGAATACGCACTTCGGCGCTTGGATTTCAAAAATTTCAGCAATCCTAGACTTGACGAACAAGCGAATAATACAACTGGTGAAAGCTTTTATTTTCA
>DOOY01000256.1 GCA_003514765.1 Nitrosomonas sp.
GATTTAGCGATATCGGCCAGCGCAGCAATCCAGTCATCACGTTCATTCAGGCAGGGGATATAGTGGTAATCTTTGCCGCCGGCTTCGGTAAAAGTTTTCTTGCCTTCGATGGCGATTTCTTCGAGGGTTTCCAGACAGTCTGAAACGAAGCCGGGACAGACGATATCGACGCGATTGGTTTGCGCTTTGCCAAGTTGTTCCAGTGTTTGAGCGGTATAAGGCTGCAACCATTCCGCACGGCCAAAACGCGATTGGAAACAGACCTGGTATTGCTCGCTATTCAGATTCAGTGCTTCAGCCACCAGGCGGCCCGTTTTGTGGCAAAAACAATGATAAGGGTCGCCTTTGTCAAGCGTTTTGCGCGGTACGCCGTGGAAACTGATAATCAATTTATCGGGTTTGCCGTGTTGGTCCCAATAGTCGCGTATATTTTGCGCCAAAGCGGCGATGTAGCCGGAGTGATCGTGGTATTGTTTGACGGTGCGAATGGCGGGCATATCGCGCATTTTTTCAAGTGCTGCAAATACGGCATCCATAGCAGCGGCAGTGCTGCTGGCTGCATATTGCGGGAACAGCGGAATGACCAGAATGCGGTTACAGCCTTCATTTTTCATTTTGTTGAGTATGTCGGCGACAGAAGGGCTGCCGATATTCATGGCATATTCAACCACTGGAGCAGGGCTTGTGGTGCCGTGCAGTGCCTGCGCCAGCAATTTCGTCTGACGTTCGGTATGGACTTTCAGCGGCGAGCCTTCCAGCATCCAGATCAGCGCATATTTCTCGGCGGATTGTTTCGGCCTGAAAGGCAGAATGAATCCATGCAGTATCGGCCACCATATCAAACGCGGTATTTCGATGACACGTGAGTTACTCAAAAATTCCTTAAGATACGGACGCAGGGCTTTTGCGGTCGGGGCCTCCGGTGTGCCGAGGTTGATGAGCAACACGCCCGTTTTGCCGGGTGTGCCGTGGCGGTAGTCGGGTTCAACAGTCATGAATTGTGGCCTTGTTGTTTTTAAGTATTGTTAATTATTGGTTTGCTTTATGTGCAGATTTTTTGCGATTTATTTTACATGATTGATTTTTAGCGGGCTGTTATTGTTGCGACAGACTGCTTGACAGCAGCTTGGCAGTGACATCGACAATGGGGATAACGCGTTCGTAAGCCATACGTCTGGGGCCAATAACACCGACAGTGCCTACTATTGCGCCTTCCATTTCATAAGGTGCGGTGATCACGCTGAATTCATCAAAAGCGGCATTATCGGATTCTCCGCCGATAAAAATTTTTACGCCATGCGCATGGCGGCTGAGCTCAAGCAACTGCAGCAGTTTCGTTTTGCGTTCAAAAAGCGCAAATAATTTTTTGAGGCTGGACAGGCTTTCAGAAGCATCCAGCGTGTCCAACAGTTTGCGTTCTCCGGCAAGTACAACCACTTCGCTGCTTTCATTGACTGCGTCGCCACCGGCTTCGATGGCGGCATTCATCAAAACGGTCATATCCTGTCTGAGTTGTTTGAGTTCGGTATGAATACGGCCACGGATTTGATCAAGTGTGCAGCCGGCATAGTGCTGATTGATAAAATTGCCGGCTTCAATCAGGTCGGATTGGCTGTAGGGCGTATCAGTAAAAATAATGCGATTCTGCACATCGCCTTCGGGGGTGACGATAATCAACAAAATTCTTTTTTCCGATAGCGCCATGAATTCAATGTAGCGGAATACGGCACCCGTTCTTTTCGGCGTCACCACTACACCGGCAAAGTGTGTTAATTCAGAGAGCAATTGTGAAGCCGCGTTTACCAGACGCGACGGATTATCGGGATGCAGCTGGTTTTCCAGGTGATGGAGTTCTTCATCACGCAACGATTTGATAACCAGTAACTGGTCGACAAAAAGCCGGTAACCTTTGGCAGTGGGTATTCTACCTGCAGAAGTATGCGGACTCATCACCAGGCCCATCTCTTCGAGGTCAGCCATGACGTTGCGAATAGTCGCAGGACTTAATTCCAGGCCGGAAAACTTGGAGAGCGAACGCGAGCCTACCGGCTGTCCTTCATGGATATAGCGTTCTATCAATGTTTTTAATAATATTTGAGCTCTTTCATTAAGCATATGGTGATTTTACAACAATCTTTAAATTTTAATGCCGTCTTGTATTGCTTGAAAACGGCGCACTTGCCTAATTCCTTTCATATAATGCTAAACTTCATATGAATATATGTTTGTGACGCGTTTTTTCTACCCATATTTAAAAAGTTTCGATTTCCAGTTTAAAAATAACGGTTTTTAAACTGGTTTGGAGTAGCTGATATTTTACAGTTGTTTTACGTAACCGCGTTATGCTAATTTTTCTGGTTTGGTATAGACGATAGTACAGTATGCCGGTTCACTTCATGTCAGCAGATAGCAGGTTAATTAATCATAACAATACTTAAAAATCTCCCTGATGGGTGTATTTAATCTTTATCTTAATATTCAGTAATGAGTTTTCCTTTTAAATCAATTGCATTGATAGGTAAGCATAAAAATTCAGAAATTGCGACATCTATTTTGGATCTTGCTGAATATCTGTCGAAGCTTCATTTCGAAGTCTTTGTCGATCACCTGACAGCCTCCTATTTGCCTACAGAAGTGTATAAGGCTCTGACACTTGAGGAAATTGGCCGCCAGGCTGATCTTGCTGTCGTTATGGGCGGCGACGGTACAATGTTGAATATTGCACGTATGCTGGCATCGTATGATGTGCCGTTGATTGGCATCAATCAGGGGAGGTTGGGTTTTCTGACTGATTTGTCGACCGACACCATGTTCGAAACCCTGAATGCAATGCTTCAGGGGCAATATACAACTGAACGGCGAATGCTGTTGTATGCGGAAGTGGTACGTAATGATAACAGTCTTTTCAGCGCATTGGCGTTTAATGATGTCGTACTGTACCGGGGTATGAGCAGCGGCATGATTGAGTTTCAGATAAGCATCAATAATGAATATGTCACTACATTACGGTCTGACGGTCTTGTCGTGGCCACACCGACAGGTTCGACAGCGTATGCGTTGTCATCGGGCGGGCCGATTCTACACCCGGGTCTGGATTTGATTGCATTGGTGCCGGTCTGTCCGCATACGTTAAGTAACCGGCCGATTGTAATCGGTCCGGATGCGAGTGTGGAAGTGCATGTGCTCAGTTCATTGGATGCACGCGTGCATTGCGACAGTCATTCTAATTATGATCTGGAACAGTCCGATCGGATCATTATTCGGCGATTCCCCAAAACGGTTCGCCTGCTGCATTCTGTCAACCATAGTTACTACCGCATGCTGCGTGAAAAACTGGGCTGGAGCGAATTGCATTAACCCAACAACCTGAGACCATGCTCAAACTGTTAAGCATCAGGAATTTTGTTATTGTTGAGCAGATGGAGCTGGAATTTTTGTCTGGCTTTACTGTGTTGACGGGTGAAACCGGCGCCGGAAAATCCATCCTGATTGACGCATTGTCATTAGCACTGGGCGAACGTGGCGATTCCAGCCAGGTATGTCAAGGACATGACCGCGCTGAAATCAGTGCGCTGTTTGATATCACTGCGTTGCCGGATCTGGCTGAATGGTTGACTGAACATGATTTGCAAGGCGATCCGGATGCTTGTTTAATGCGCCGTGTACTGGACGCCAATGGCCGTTCGCGTGCATTTATCAATGGACATACGGCGACTTTGCAACAATTACGCGCGGCCGGAGAATACCTGGTTTCCATTCATAGCCAGCATGCGCATCAGGCTTTGCTGCAGAAAGAAGCGCAACGCGATTTACTGGATGCTTTTGCGGACTGTTGTACGCATGCGCAAACGGTCAAGACTGCGTATCAGGACTGGCAGGCTATACAACGCCAGAGAGTTGCCTGTGAACAACAGTTATCCGAATTTCGGGAAAAACGGGAACAACTCGAATGGCAACAGCGCGAGCTTTCGGAACTCAATTTCATAGCTGACGAATGGAGCACGCTGCAGGCAGATCACAACCGCCTCTCGCATCTGGCAAGCTTGATAGAAGCGACTGAAACGGGCGTCCATCAGTTATCGGAGCATGAAACAGCCGCTCTTTCACAGATCAATTCAGTCAAAAGTCAACTGCAAAATATGTTGGCATATGATCATCAGTTACAGGCAGTGGTTGATTTGCTGGAATCCGCACAAATTCAGGTGCAGGAAAGTATCTATGAACTCAGACATTACCGGCAGCAACTCGATCTGGATCCACAGTATCTGCAGGAAGTTGATCAGCGTATGACAGCAATCCATGGTATGGCTAGAAAATACCGTGTAACACCCGAGGAATTACCGGATTTGCTGGAAAAATTAAATACCCAGATAGCGGTGCTCGATAGTGGCGGTAACCTTGAGAAGTTGGCTGAACAGGAAAACGCAGCGCAAAAAAAATACCGGAAACTGGCGGAAAAGCTTCGTGCAAAACGTCTTAAATCGGCAAAAGAACTGGCGCACGCGGTGACCGATTCGATGCAGACTATGGCCATGGCGGGGGGGAGATTTTCTGTTACGCTGGATTTGCTGGAGCAGGGTAGTGCGCATGGTTTGGAACAGGTTGAATTCCAGGTTGCCGCGCATAAAGGATTGCCGCTCAGGCCGCTGGCCAAGGTTGCCTCAGGTGGGGAGTTGTCGCGTATCAGTCTGGCGATACAGGTCATAACCAGTCAAACCGGAACTGTACCGACACTGGTTTTTGATGAAGTCGATGTGGGAATCGGCGGACATGTTGCGGAAATTGTCGGACAATTGCTAAAACGCCTCGGCAGTACGCGACAAGTCATGTGTATTACACATCTGCCACAAGTTGCAGCGACAGGCGATCATCACTGGCAGGTGGCCAAATCAACGCAAAGTGACAGCCAGCAGATTTTGAGTCAAATAACGGTGTTAAACAAACAGGAGCGGGTGGATGAAATCGCACGCATGCTCGGTGGTGTCAAAATTACCGAAGCGACACGTAAGCATGCGGCCGAAATGCTGCAG
>DOOY01000116.1 GCA_003514765.1 Nitrosomonas sp.
TGCCGCAAACACCCGTTTTGGGATCGGAGGCGGCATAAACCAGGCGCTCAATACGCGAATGAAAAAGCGCGCCGATACACATGACACAAGGTTCAAGTGTGACGTAAAGCGTGCAGTTGAGCAGGCGGTAGTTTTTAAAGTGTTGGCCGGCATTACGTAATGCCATGACCTCGGCATGTGCAGTTGGATCTTTCGTTGTGATAGGGCAATTAAATCCACGGCTAATAATACTCCCTTTGTGTACGATAACAGCACCAACAGGCACCTCACCCAATTCCTCCGCCTTTAATGCCTGTTCAAGTGCAAAACGCATAAACTTGTTGTCTGGATTGATTTGTACCACTTATGCTAATTCAATGCAATCTTTGAAAAATTCAGGCGCTTGAAATGGCTTTTATGCTACATTTCGTCATTGAATCTCATTTGCTCATTTGTTTTGATAATTCAAATTATCCAACCAGAATAAATCAAATGTTTACTCAGGCAAGAAATCAGTTAAATACCATACGCGATCTGCTGCGTTTTGCGGTCAGCAGATTTAATCAAGCCGGTCTTTTTTTTGGCCATGGCTCTGCTACGGCCTATGATGAAGCGGTTTATCTTATCCTACATACGTTGCATTTGCCACTGGATCAACTGGATACTTTTCTCGATGCCCGTTTAACCAATGATGAGTTGTTGCAGATTGAACACATTTTAACGCGCCGCATGATAGAAAAGAAACCGGCCGCTTATTTAATGCATCAGGCATGGTTAGGAGACTATTCCTTTTATGTGGATGAACGTGTGATCATACCGCGTTCCTTTATTGCAGAACTCTTGCAAGTTCAGTTAGAGCCGTGGATTCATGATCCTGATAACATTCATTTTGCCCTGGACCTTTGTACAGGATCGGGTTGTCTGGCCATAATGCTGGCACATGTATTTGAACAGGCCGAGATTGATGCAACGGATATTTCATCAGATGCGCTGGATGTTGCGACAAAAAATGTTTTGAATTACCACTTGCAAAAGCGGATTCATTTAATTGAATCTGATATGTTTGCCGGCTTAACAGGCAAACGGTATGATCTGATTATCAGTAATCCGCCTTACGTCAATGCTGAATCAATGGCAGCGTTACCAGAGGAATATCGCCATGAACCTTCTAGTGCACTGGCCAGTGGAGTTGAAGGATTGGATGCAACACGGCATATCTTATCCAATGCCGCCGATTATTTGACAGAATCAGGTTTGCTTATTGTGGAAATCGGACACAATCGAGACGCCTTGTTAGCGGCTTTTCCACAGATGCCGTTTACTTGGCTGGAAACCAGCGCCGGTGACGCGTTTGTTTTTTTGTTGAACCGCGATCAACTGGTTGCAGATAGCGGCAAGTCAAGAAAGTAAATTTAGCAAACGCCTCGCTTCCTTTTCATCAAGTTCCAGCCACTTGCCGCGTTTTATTCGTGGAGGTAAATTGATCGGGCCGAAACGCACCCGCATCAGACGGCTGACCATTATCCCGAGTGATTCAAACATGCGCCGGACTTCACGATTCCTGCCTTCTTGCAATATAACACGATACCAGCGATTGATGCCTTCGCCGCCTTGCTCTGCAAGTTGACTGAATGAAGCGGTGCCGTCTTCCAGTTGAATGCCTGTTGTCAATTGTGTAATCTGTTCGGCAGTCAATTCACCGATGATGCGCACTGCATATTCCCGTTCTACTTCAAAGCGCGGATGCATTAAACGGTTGGCCAGCGATCCATCAGTGGTGAATATCAACAGACCGCTGGTATTAAAATCCAGACGACCGATCGCAATCCACTTGGAAGACCTGAGATGGGGTAGTTTGTCAAAAACGGTTGGACGGCCTTCCGGGTCATTTCGGCTGACAATTTCACCTTCCGGTTTGTGATAGAGCAACACACGTGGTAATCGTTCGGCCAGATCAAAGCGAATGACGCGCTTGTCGATTTGAACCCTGTCTGCTGTGCCGGCGCGATCACCCAGAACAGCTATCCTGCCGTTGATACTGACACGGCCTGAGGCGATCAGTGTTTCCATTTCACGCCTTGAACCCAGTCCTTTTTGTGCTAAAAGTTTTTGAAGCTTGTAAGTGGTAGTAGTGACAGCAGAAGAATCTTGCTTTGCCGATGCCGGAGCCCGCAAAGGCATTTTTCTTTTGGTTGGCCTGAATGGCTTGTTTGCACGCATAGAATCGTGTGTTTTATTTTGATTAGAATGGCAGTTTCATACCGGGTGGCAAACCCAGTCCGCCGGTCATTTCGGCCATTTTTTCCTGCGTTGTTGATTCAACACGGCGCACAGCATCATTGAATGCAGCTGCAATCAAGTCTTCCAGCATTTCTTTATCATCGCCGTCGCCAACCAAGCTGTCGTCGATATGTACGCTTTTAACATCGTGGCGGCAAGTCATTACGACTTTGACCATGCCTGCGCCAGACTGCCCTTCAACTTCCAAAGTAGCTAGTTTCTCTTGCATCTGCTTCATGCTTTCCTGTACTTGTTGCGCTTGTTTCATCATGTTTGCCAGATTAGCTTTCATGTTTGAATCTCCTTTAATTTTGAATAGGTTTAATTGATGATTCTATGATTTTCGCATCGAAATTGTCTACCAATTCCTGCACAACCGGATCTTTTTCGATAGCTGCTATCGCCTTTGCCTGCTTTGTTTCAATTTCCATTTGTTGTATGGCAACCGGTGTCATGCCGGTAATACTGCCAATGGCAAAGTTGAGCGAAACCGGTTTGCCAAAGTGTAAGTCCAGCGCGGTCTGAATCGCATGCTGGTATTTTTTATCGAGCAGGTGTTTGTGCGCTTCCGGAACAAATAATTCAACCTTGTCATGGGTTAAAATATTTGCTTCACTGTGCTGCGCCAGCATTTTCGCCATACCGGTCAAATTCAGATGTTTGACCAGATCAGGCCAGTTCTGTATGGTTCCTGTGGAAGGCGTGTGTTGAGAAGCCGATGACACTGTGGTTTTGTTTTGTTTTGTGGGGGTGACAACATTACTATTTGTGTGAGTGATTTTATGTGCCGCGTTTGTTGTTCGGACATTTTGTACTGTTTGTGGCTGTTGCGATGACAAGTGAGACGTAACCGGATCATCCGGCGCAAAAGTCAGCATACGTATTAACGTCATAGTAAAACCGGCGTATTCATCTGGTGCCAGACTTAAGTCATTACGTCCATGCAGCGCTATTTGATAAAACAGTTGTATATCATCCGGTGTAAATATTTTGGCCAGCGATAAAATCTGCTGGTAGTCCGGCATCTCGTCATCGATTGCATGAGGCACCGTTTGTGCGAGTGCAATACGATGCAGTATCGCTGCCAGATCCTGAAGCGCCGATTCAAATGAAAGACACAGCGTTTCCATTTCGTCAGCAAGTGATAACATCTGCTGTCCATTCTTTGCTGCGAGCGCTGTGAGCATGTCATAAAGATAGCGCTGATCAATTGCACCCAACATATCGCGTACCGTACTTTCAGTTACCTTGCCGTCACCAAAAGCAATCGCTTGATCCAAAATGCTGAGAGCATCACGCATACTGCCTTGAGCGGCCTGTGCGACAAGTGCTAACGAAACGCCATCCACGGGAACTTGTTCCTGGGCCAGAATATTTTTCAGATGTTCTGAAATGAGGGGAGGCGGAATATGTTTTAAATTAAACTGTAAACAGCGTGAAAGAACTGTAACGGGAATTTTTTGCGGATCTGTTGTCGCCAGCACAAATTTAACATGCGCAGGTGGCTCTTCCAGGGTTTTCAGCATGGCGTTGAATGCTGACTTGGAGAGCATATGCACTTCATCGATAATGTAAATCTTGAAACGGGCATTGGTGGGCGCATACAGTGCATTTTCCAGTAAATCGCGCATGTTATCGACTTGTGTATTGGATGCGGCATCAAGCTCGATTAAATCGATAAAATGCCCGCCATCAATCTGCACGCAAGCCGCACACTTTCCGCACGGTGCGGCAGTCACGCCTTTTTCGCAATTCAATGCCTTGGCAAGAATACGCGCCACTGTCGTTTTTCCCACGCCCCGTGTGCCGGTAAACAGGTAAGCATGATGTAACCGGTTCTGTTCCAGTGCGTTCGTTAATGCTCTCACAACATGATCCTGTCCGGTTAACTCGGAAAAGGTTTTGGGCCGCCATTTTCGTGCAAGAACTTGTGATTGAGACACGATCTTTTGAATATATTGAAGTGCTAAGAATGCATTATAGCAGGTGAATTAACGACAAGAAGGTTGTCCGAAAGAAGTGCGAGCCACTGCAGAGTAACTTATTCTGTAAGTATGTAATAAAAAATGGAATAAGAGATTCAATTGGGGCTGATCAGGGTGGCGAGCCAGACCCCCGGCACTTGCAAGAA
>DOOY01000205.1 GCA_003514765.1 Nitrosomonas sp.
ACAGTAAAAAATCACTGTACAGTAATGGCGCGGCCGATGGCTGGCGCGAATACTTATTAACTCATTTATTGGGCAGCCCATTACAAGTCCAGAAAATATTTTCATTGCTCACCGGTGATAAGAACACCGGTTTAGTTTACCCACAAAATTCTCCCGTTCTGCCCTATTGGGCGAATACCTGGCTTTCCAACAAAACGAACGGATATATTTGGTGCCAAAAACTGGGAATCACGAATATACCCTCAGGTTATTTTGATTTCCCGGCAGGATCGATGTTCTGGGCGCGAGCCAAAGCGCTTCAACCATTATTTAATGCCCGTTTCAGAATCGAAGATTTTCCCGAGGAAGCCGGACAAAACGATGCTACACTCGCGCACTGTATTGAACGCTTATTTGTTTTGATAGCCCGGCATTCCGGGTTTAACGCAACAATTCTTCAAGACATGCAATCGCTGAGTTGGTCGCGTTGGCGTATTGACCGCTATATGTTGCGTCAACAGGAAAGAATTCAAACTACATTACAACATCCCGATGTGAGTATTGTTGTGTTTGATATTTTTGACACATTGTTAACGCGCCCACTGTTGAACCCTGAAAGTATCAAACAAATCGTCGCCCGGCACGCTGGCGGCAAGACTGGGGAACGTTATCTTGAATTCCGTGCAATGGCTGAGAACCAAGCACGTCAGATCGCCGGACATGATGTTGGTTTGGATTTAATTTTCAAGGAACTGGCTGTTTTGTCTGGCCTTACAGCGGATACAATCGAACAGTTACGCCAACTTGAGGAAGCCATCGAGTCGTCAACCGTATCACCCCGCCCCGAAGCAGTTGCCCTATTTCGCTTTGCCGTCAGTCTTGGCAAACGTGTCATTCTAGCCAGCGACATGTATCTGCCCAAACCGACCATAGAAAACATGTTATTGGATTGTGGTATCAGCGGATGGCATGCATTTTATTTGTCATCCGCTAATGGGTTGCGAAAAGATACCGGCGATTTTTACCGTCAACTGCTTGCCGATGAAAATGTACCGCCGCATAAAGTCATAGTCATTGGCGACAACGAGCATTCCGATGTGCAAAAGCCCGGGGATATGAAATTTAAAATCGCGCATGTCTTACGGCCAGTCGAACTTGCACGAGCCGTGCCACGCTTTGAACCGATTATTGAACAGGCTTTCAACCAGAATACACAGGATGATCTGAATACGCAGTTGACGATCGGAACAATCGTTCAGGCAAATTTCCGCCCATTGTTTTATCCGCACTTTGATCCGGCCAATTTTGTGCCCACCTCACCTTGGGCGGTTGGGTTTACTATTGCCGGCCCCCTGGTACTCTCGTTTGCACAGTGGCTGGCCAAAAAAGCCAAGGCCGACGGCATGCAACGTTTATATTTTCTCGCACGCGAAGGCCAAATACTCAAAATGGTTTACGATTTGTGGAAAGCCAATGATACACAGGCCGTTGCATCTGAATATCTGGTACTCTCGCGCCGCGCAATCACTGTTCCGATGATTTCTAATCTGGATGATATTTTCAAAATTGCACGTACTCACTATGCTCCCAATCCCATGCCGGATTTTATTTTTGAGCGGTATGGATTAAGCCTGTCAGACGAGGAACGTGAAGCGCTGTCACAAAGTAAAATATGGCCGAAAACAAAAAGGGTTGCTGTTGAAGCAGACAATATCGATCATCTAAAACCACTGCTGCAAGCACTCGAGGAACGCATCCTGAATCAGGCTGAACAAGAACGTCCTGGGCTAATGACTTATTTGCATGATATAGGATTAAATAAAGATTCTACTGCTGCCATTGTTGACATCGGTTATGCAGCGACGGCACAAGAGCGTCTTAATCAGCTTTTGGAACATAAAGTGCATGGTTATTATTTAATGACACTTGACCGTGCAGAACAGGTTGCTTTGGCACACCAGGTCATCGCGCAGGGATATTATTGTCATTATGCGGAACCAACTGCTACCGAGCCGATTATGTATAGAAAAAGCTTTACCATCGAGAAATTTTTAAGCGCAGATGACGCACAAATCGTGTGCTACAGAAAAACAGATTCAAACAATATAATGCCTGTATTTCGCACGCAATCAGATGAAGAACGTCAAACCGCCGCAGCGCGCGCAGAAATTCGACGAGGCATTATGGATTTTGTCAACCAGTCAATCACCATCAGAGATAATGTATTAAATGATTTTGAAGTACCCCGGGAAATTGCAGAGTCTCTGTTTTTAGAATTTATTAAAAATCCTTCCAAGTCCGAAACTGATTTGCTGCACGAATTGGTACTAGACGATTATTATTACGGCCACGGTCTCGTACGTTAAGAATCAATTGTTACACATGATAAAATCAATCATTTCATAGTACATATTCACAAGAAACCGATATATTTCAGTGAAGCATTAATTTTGTCAACTTCGCTTGTTACTCAATTATCCGGAGTATTTTGAATTACATCGGCACTCACAAAAAAGCCTGCAAATGACTAAACTTTCTCAATACTTTCTAGTCGCAATCGGCATCCTGAAAACGCAAGGCTTATATGCGTTAATCAAACGAGTCTTCAACAAGTTATTTCCACCACCACTGAAAGCTGAGCTACAGAAGGATCACTATTCCATTGAAACCCGATGCCATCCACTCAGTTTCCGGGAAAACATTCATCCAGAGATATCCATTATTATTCCGATCTACAATAAGTCTATCTATACGTTTACCTGTCTTAAATCGATTCATGAGAACAGCAAAGAAAATGTATATGAAGTGATCGTCGTGGATGATGCGTCAAGCGATGATACTTCGCAGATGCTCAGCAACATCAAGGGAATTACAGTCATCCGCAATCCTGCAAACAAAGGCTTCATATACGCCAGCAATACCGGTATTAATGCTGCCAAGGGCCGCTATATCGTATTACTGAACAATGACACCATTGTCACTCAAGGCTGGTTAAACGCTTTAAAAGAAACCTTTGCGCATTTTCCGGATGCGGGATTGGTTGGTGCCAAACTAATTTATCCTGATGGCAGACTGCAGGAAGCCGGGGGAATCGTGTGGCAGGATGCATCCGCCTGGAATTACGGGCGCTACGATGATCCCGGCAAGCCGGAATATTCCTATTGCAGAGTGGTTGACTACTGTTCGGGAGCCTGTTTGATGATAAAGCGGCAGGATTTTATGGATCTCGGATTATTGGACGAACACTACACACCCGCTTATTATGAAGACACCGATCTCGCTTTTCGCGTCAGGAAGTCCGGAAAGAAGGTTTACTATCAACCCGGCGCCACCGTTATTCATTTCGAAGGCATATCTTCGGGCACAGATATCTCACAAGGTGCCAAGCAGTATCAAGTGATCAATCACAAGAAATTTTATGATCGCTGGGAGGATACGCTCAAATCGCACAGAGTGAAT
>DOOY01000079.1 GCA_003514765.1 Nitrosomonas sp.
CGGTAGTAGTTCAGTCAACAACATCGTTTTAATGCGTTTCCTGTTATTTCTTGTGAGAATTATCACATCTTTCAATATTGCCCTAATCTAAACTGATCATAGGCTTAATTTCTTCTTTATGCCCTAATTACGTTATTTTATGGAGAATTTATTATGATTAGATTCAAATGTTGGATTGTACAATTAACTTTCTTGGTAATTGTAGCGTTTATCTGCGCGAGTCCGGTGGTTGCGACGGATTATATTGGATCATTCGTATGGGCAAAAATGGAAGGGGGTTGCCGAACTGCAGACGGTGGGCATGGAACCTATAATGTATATAGGAATATTTCGCTTGATCGCTGCAAATCGAAGTGCGACGATAAGAAAGGATTCCCATCTTGTGCAGCAGTCGAATACAATCCAACAAAGAGAAGTTGCGAAGTACATCAGAAGCCAATTTCGAAGTCTACAGGTCGATCCAGTGCTGGAACAATATGCTACAAATTGACATATGTGGATTAATATCATCCGTTAGATATGCCCAAGCTGTCTACTGATTACATGAAGCAATGGCATGCCGTTTGTTTAAATTTTCCGTACTTAGGAGAAAGCGGACATTCTCATTTTGGACTAACATTGAGTAATTACACCTTTTTTAAAGGAATACGTTTGTTAAGTATGTAATTTTTAAAAATACTTAACTTATGATATTTGTAGGCAAGAAGATCTTCTGGTCAGTTTCTCGGTTCGGGTGGGAAGTGAACGGAATTAGTAATACTTATACGACAGTAAAAGTAAGATAATGTTATACAACACTCGGGTTGCATTTATATCTACTGACACCTATTGTTGTCTGAGCTATGCAAGAAAGAAAATTCTTAAAATCCTAGGGTAGGTGGCAATGTCGACTGTAGTTATTTTCAAAGCCTTTCTTGTCGTATTGCTGAGCAGCTTCATGATCCTGACTGCGGTTTCATTTATACAGTTTCGAGTTAAGAAACGAGAATCCGATTATCAGCGAATAATCAAAATATTAGGGATCGAAAGTGAAGATGCTCAGTTTGCCACACGCGCCGTCAGCGAAGAATATGCATATCGCGACTATTATTTACCGGTGTTCTTTGCCACGCTTACTAGCATGTTTGGATTTATAGCATTGTTATTTGGTCAAGAGCTGGTTTCTATGAATGCTGGCAAACCCAATCTAGTTCTAACTGGTGTCATCATTAACGGAGACCCGGATAGCATTCAACAATTGCGCTGGCAAAACATGCTGGTACTGTCTATGGCATGTATGGGAGCTTTCGTATGGTCGACACAGAATATTATTAGACGCCTGATAGCGGGCGATCTTGCCCCTAGTACATATTTTAATGCAGCCATTCGCATCATTTTTGCAGCATTTCTTTCATTAATGTTGTCTTTTCTTCTTGAGAGTGCTCCCACTAAGCACTATACGCGGGAAATTTTACCGATTGTCGCTTTCTTAACAGGTATGTTGCCAGAACAAGCTTTAATGTTTGTGCGTGAACGGATTAGTGTTTTTTCTGTGGATAGATCAACCCAGGCTTATGATTTTCCCTTACAAATGATTGAGGGAATCAATATGTTTCACCGTATGCGCCTTTCAGAAGTTGGCATTGATAATGGGCAAAACCTGGCTGAAGCTAATATTATTGAATTGTTATTAAAGACACCTTTTAATCCTTCTCAGCTTATTGATTGGATAGCACAAGCAAAATTGTATATTTATTTTAGATCAGATATTGAAGTCTTGAGAAGAGTTGGAATTAGAACGGTATTTGATTTACGACAGATATGTAGCGACAAGCAATATATAGAACAATTAGCCAACGAAGCAAATATATCTAATGTATATTTGAATATTGTGTGCCAGCGCGTTCAAGATGATCAAAGTGTGATTCGTTTGCACGGGTTTGAGAATAAGCTTAATTATATGATTTCCCCTGAACGTGACAGTGGCGTTGTCAAAAATTCACAATAAAGTAAATTCAGAGCCGGCCACTCACAGATGTAAAAGAATAGAGAGCTATGATCATTTCTGGTGTATGACAAGATAGAAGAAAGCGGTGTAACCTGTTGGTAAAGATCTCGGCAGATCAACCAATAAAAGTATTGAGCGCAAAAAGTAACTGATGCGATACCATGAATGTTTTAATAACAGCGCTTCTGCGTGACGCAATGACAAACACCCTTCTCTGGCTGGTTGAGTGGAACAAAAAATTGAGTGTTGCTTTTCAAGACCCCATTGTTGCGGTAAGGCGAGAATTTCGTTCGAGCTATTGACTCAGGACGGCTAATGGGTGGTACCCTTTTGTGCTTATTTGTTATAAGCATCATAGTGACAAATTTTATTACGACCGGAATTTTTAGCTTGATACATGGCCATGTCGGCCATTCTAATTAACTGTTTAAGCTCCATTAGTCCTGTGGCGATGCCAAGACTGGCGGTGATATGGAATAGGCCATCAGAATTCTCTATTATGCTACTTTCAATACTCATTCTTATTTTCTCTGCTATTTTTATAGCCCCTTCCTGATCAGTGTTTGGAAGGAATATTACAAATTCTTCGCCGCCTATCCTGCCGCAGATATCAGAGTTTCTAGTAGTTTCCCGAAGTTTTTTGGCAAGGTGTTGCAATGCCAAATCACCAGCCTGATGCCCAAGGCTATCATTTACTTTTTTGAAATGATCTACATCCAAAACAATGACTGATGCAGGTTGGTTATAACGTTTGCAATAATTTACCTGAATTTCGGCTAAATCAGCAAAAGAAGCACGGTTATATAGTTGCGTCAACGAATCGGTTTTAGCCATCAATTCCACTTTTTCTTTCTCTATAGCCAAACGATGGTTTAACAGAAAGCTTTGGTGAAGTGCGTTAGTAAGAATTTTGGTTGCACGAAAACAGGAAAATAAGAAAATCAGTCCGGACATTCCTACAATTACAAGGGCTCTATCATCTTGAAATAAAAGCCAGATTGAAGCCGGGAGCAAGATAATATTTATTGTTGAAAGCGCAAATTTTTGCATGGCGGTATAAACGGACAGTGCGCCAGCGGACATTCCTAGCAAAAATGAATAAATAATAGCCTGGTAAAATATGGGGGCAAGTGACATCATCCAGACACCCCCCAACCCCCAAACAAGCGATGATGATAATAAGGTATAAAAGTACTTATCTTCCCACAAAAGAATGGCATCTTCTTTTGGCGAAACACGGAGATACCTAAGAAAAAGAGTCGCTCGAAATAATGTGGATACAATTAAAGCACAATACCATCCAAGGAGTAAATAATGATTGATAGTCTCCCAAAGGATAATCGTTAGTCCCGAGCTAGTCAAGATATTGATCGCTACTGCCGGAATTGACTGATGAAATAAAAGTTCAAGCTTTCCCGCCTGAGCTTTTGATAGGCATTCCTGTTCTTGCTCCAACTCTAAACTACTAGACAAGTTCTTGTTCCTATCAAATAATTTCTTATGGGGTTCTGGGGAAATTTGAAGTTCCGGGGATACCATACTTAATTAGGAGATAATCCGCTAAAGCGGAACTAGCGAGAGTAGTCATTGAACTAACTTGGCCTTGATATCCACATCATATTGTTCAACCAGGCAATCGTCGTTACAGTGTATTTTTTATGGCGAAGATTATATCTTTTATCGTGGTTTATTAAAAGAATGGTGCAATGCTGATGTAGGGAACGGAAAAAGTTACCAAGTCTTGCAATACGATATTTTTTTGATCCGATACCATTATCACTCCGGCCTAAAACTTTTATTATTTTTAAAGAATAGCTATAATTAAAATCTGCTTATTTCAATTATTTTTTGTTCATACGCAGCCGAGCCTAAGCGGTGTTTTGACTCGAAGGCGCGGGGCTTTGAGTAACAGCGGTTGGTAAAGTTGATTCTGGA